>JAYOSS010000007.1:0-34466 GCA_038139355.1 Gammaproteobacteria bacterium | reverse complement strand
AGCCCACTGATGGCCATTGGGTGTGGGGCTGTGAAGGATTGGGCAAAGAGATGGGAACGCTCACATTTGTTCGCACAGGTGGCGACCTCGCTGGCACTTTCATCGTTGAGGATATCGTTAACGAATACAACTATCTCAAACTGTTAGTCAGAGCCGACATCGCTTACAACCAGTTTGGCTCTGGTTGGGAATATGACGTTCGCATTGACAGCGCGTTGAGAGAGAAGTGATGGCGGGCAAACCGAGCAAATGGTCTACCGATGTCACCATGAATCATGTGCCCCTGGACGAGTCGTTCAACAAGATGGCTATGGACCGGGAGACGACCCGGATGCATTTCGAGCACAACGAAATTTTGAGCCCGGAAGATGAAGAGTATGAAACTGTTAAACGCAATGAGAGCCGGCTACGCAGCTTTCATGAAGAGCCTAACCCAAAAGGAAAAACCTTTAGGAGAGTCCGATGAAGGGATGGAAAAAGACAACGGTGCGCGGAAAAAGCCCCGCCCGAAAAAAGCAAACAGCACACGGCGACCACAGCGTAAGCCGAGTAAAGCAAAAGAAGGGAGCCGCGCCAAAGGAAAGTAGCATGGGATTTGGCGGTAACAAGATCCAGGGCTTGGGTGAAAAGCGCCCGGGCCGTGACAATATCAACGGGCCCATGAAGGGTTATTGATGAACAACGAGTTCCGACAACTCGTAAAGCTGCTGGAGTCGCAGGTCCAAGAGGCCCATGTGGCCGGCTTTGATGTGTCTGATCAGCGGTCACGCAACCATCGCTATTACTCAATGGAGCCTCTTGGCAATGAAGTTAAGGGGCGCAGTAAGTACATCTCTCCGGATGTGCAGGACGCTGTTGAGTCAAAGAAAGCGATATTTGCTGAGACATTTCTGTCTGATCGTGATGCGGTGCGTTTTGAGGGCTCTAGAACGCCGTATGAAGACGATGCTAAGACCGCCTATGTGAATGCCTGCCTGCGAAAGAACAAGTACGAGCGATTGTTTAGGGATGCCTTCCACGATGCGTTCGTAGCAAAGAGGTGCGTGGTACTGACTGAATGGGTAGCGTCATCGAAGACAGAAACCATTGAGATTCAGGGCGCTGATCCCCAGCAGTACCAGGCCATATTGGCCGAGGCGCAGCCTATTGGTGTGCAGGATGAAAACCTGGTCACTGACCCTAGTGGGCTGCTGTTTGGTGAGGTCATCATAGAAAAGGATGACAGTGGTGTAGAGCTGAAGCTGGTAGAGCCAGAGCGGTACTACCGGGACCCGAATGCAAGCTACCCGTGTGATGCGATGTTTGTGGCATATGAGCAAGATTGCACCCGGGCTCGGTTGCTGATGGATGGGTACGATCCTGAGCAGGTAGATGAGCTGAACCCGGATTATAGGTTCCGCAACCAGGACGAAGACTCGAACCGGAAGGCGTTTGACTCGACGTACCAGAAGCTGAAGCACTACAACCGCACGGGTGTGCATGAGATTGTGACGGTGTACCGCACCTGGACCTGGCTCGACCAGGGCACGATTGACGATGACCCGGGCGCCACCGCTACTGGCGTTGAGCTGTATGAGATTCACTGGAGCTGCGGCCAGGTGCTGAAGTGGGCCGATGGCTCGCCGGCCATGCGCAAGGTGGACAGCATTCCATTCTTTGAGTGGACTGAGATGAAGGTCAGTCACTCAGCTGAGGGCACCTGTACCGCGGATGTGATGAGCGAGGTGCAAAAGACTCAGTCAACGCTCAAGCGCCTGATCATTGATAACCAGCAGATGCGCAACACGACGCGCTACGAGGCCACTGTTGGCGCCCTGAAGAATCCCAGGGATCTGCTCGATAACACCATTGGCGGTGTGATTTGGTCCCGTGAGCCGGGCTCTGTGACGCCTATGGCCACGCCTGAGTTAAGCCCGTTGACTATGAATGTCGTGCAGCTGCTCAAGGCAGACGGCGATGAGCGCAACGGCATGAGTGGCCTGTCAAAAGGCATGGAGATGGGGGCGGTAAACAACCAGAACGCCTCTGACATGATCGACAAGCTGACTACTGCCGGCCGGCGCCGGGTCACCATGGCTGCTCGAGACTTTGCCAGGACATTCTTGATCCCGATGTGTCAGCACATCTGCAAGCTGGCGATGGAGAATGACCAGACTCAAGATCAGATTGAATGCAAAGGGCAGATGATCCCGGTGATTCCGTCTCAGTGGTCAGATGATGACTTGGAGATGGAGGTGGCCGCCGCTTTGACGCCTGATGAGGCGCAGCGTAATGCCGCGCAGCTGATGATGCTGCACCAGACCATGATGCAGGACCCGGTGATGATGGAGATATACGGCGTCACGCAGCGTCATGCGTTGTTCGATCACATCTTTGACCTGATGGGCGTGAAGAATACCGCCGCGTTCATGATGAGCCCGCAGTCTCAAGAGTTCCAGCAGATGCAGATCCAGAAGCAGCAGCAACAGCAGCAGCAGATGCAGGAGCAGATGGTGCAAAACGAGCTGCAGAAACAGCTGATAGCGGCGCAGACGATGGCGCTTGAGCTGCAGGGCCAGGCAGCAATCACTAAGGCCCAGGTTGATCAGTCTGATCGCATGTTTGACAACGTGCTGGCCGAGGACCGGCTGGACCATGACAAGTTTGTAGATATTGAGAAACTGGAAATAGAGAGGAAAAAAGCCAGTGGCGTTTGATTTACCCAAGGCGCTGAGAGAGCGAGAGAAGCCCAAGGGAACGAGTGAGGGTGCCCACCCTTTAATTGCAAAGCGGCAAAAGCAGAGAGATGAGAGCAATGGCCCAACAAAACGGAAGCAATTCCTCCGCGACCGATATTCAACAGATATTGGAAGCGGGGGCAGCAGCAGCGCAGCTGATGAGCAGCCAGGTATTCCAGATGGCGTACCGGGAGACACTGAATCATTACTTCAATGAATGGATTGCTACAAAAGTGGACCACGTGAAGGAAAGAGAGTTTAAGTTTGCCCGCGTTCATGCGCTGCAGGATGTGGCAAACACTTTGGCGGGTTATCACCAGCAGGCTGAGTCGATTCAGCAGGCGATGAATGAGAACCCAGAACAGTTCAAAGCGGAGGCGTACTCATGAGCGAAGAGAGCGTACAACCTAGCTTTAGAGAGCAGGCTATGGACCGCCTGGCGGCAGAGAGAGGCGCCAGGGTGGAAGAGCCTGCACCCGTAAACGTACCAGGCACAGCCCCCGAGGAAATTGATGACGCTGTCATCGAAGAGGTCGGGACACCTGAGCTAGAAAGTACGGATGGCATCCTGGAAGAGGAGGCCGCAGCTCACGATCAGACCGACGATGTCGAACCTCAAGATGAGACACCCGATGGAGTCGAGCACGATTGGGAGAAACGATACAAGGACGCGCAAGCGGAATTGACAAGGCTGCAGCAAGGCCGAGAAGAATTTGAGGGTGAATTGACTCACCAATTGACGGAGGTGAAGCGCCGCGAGTACGAGTTGGAAGATGTTCTGACTGAGTCTCGAGGCAACGCAGAGCTTTTGCTGAACGCGCTAAGGGGCCAGGCAGATAAGTATCGCAATACGGATCTGTCTACCATCCCGGCTGATCAGCTGCCGCAGTGGCAGCAGCAGGCAGCGGCAGCGTTCCAGCATGAGCAACAGGTGATGGCTGCTTTGAATCACATCAAAGAGCAGCACAAGAATGCGCATGAGATGCAGGTGAAGAGAGAGGCTGACCTGGCACTGACAAGACTGCGCAGAACCATCCCTGATTGGAACAACGACAAGTACCGAGAGCTGGGCGATTACGCTCAATCTCGAGGGCTTGATCCTATGTTGTTCAATGCGGTCACCAACCCGGCAGTGATTGAGATGTTTCATGACTCGATGATGTATCGGCAAGCGGGCAGCAAAGCGAAAACCGTTTCTAAACAAAAGATGTCGAAACCGGCCAACGCTAATAGCCCCACCCGCGTACGAGACGCGAGAGGTAAATTTGTCAGTGCGAAACAAGCTTTCGAGCAATCACCCAATGAGAAGGGTGCGTTCGCAAAGATGAAGGAAGCGCAATTGGCAATGGAGCGGAGGTAGACATCTGAGCTGATACCGTTAGGAGGTAAATCATGGCTCAGGTAGACAACACTTATCATCAAACGCGACAAGCGGAAGACGTACAGGACGTAATTTACAATATTAGTCCGATAGACACTCCCGTGATTTCGATGTCAAAGACTATCCGCGCAACAGGTAAGTTGCACGAGTGGTCAGAAGACGATCTGAACCCACCCGGAGAGAATGCTCTGGTTGAAGGTGCGCCTGCTGGTTCTGACATTTCTAAGCCTATTGTTGAGCGAAAGAATGTCTGCCAGATCATGGGTAAGGTTGCGGAAGTAACCGGCACCCTGGAAGTTGTGGACAAGTATGGCCGCGACTCCGAAATGGCGTACCAGCTGGAGTTGCGTTATGGCGAGCTGGCTAATGACCAGGAGTGGGCTGTAGTTGGAACGCAGCAGACCCAGGTAGATGGTCAGGCAACGGATGGTGATGCACCGATGTTCATCCCCAACCCGCCTGCTCGCAAGATGACCAGCTTCATACCGCAGCTGGATTCATCAGTAGTCATTGATGGCTCTGGTGCAACTGACGCGGATGGCGTTGAGTCTCTGCTGCTGGACGCGCACCTGGCGACGTACATGGAAGGCGGCAACCCGTCTTACCTTGTTACCGATCCCAAGACTGCTGGCATTGTCTCGAGCTTTGCTCTGGCAGCTGGCCGTCAGCGTGACATCCGCAACGAGCGCCGCATCGTGAACGTCATTGACCTGTACGTATCTACGTATGGCGAGCTTGACGTTGTGCTGGATCGCAACATGGAAGCAGGCACTATGCTGTTGGTTGATTTCAACTACGCAGCAACGCCAATTTTGCGTCCTACGTTCGACTCTCCGATTGCCCGCTTGGGTGACTCAGAGAAGCGCCAGATCCTTTGGGAAGGCACCTACGCGGTCCTCAACGGACGTGCCCACGCAGCAGTAACGGGCGTTAGCATCTGATGTCTGATTACAGACATCGTCTTGTAAAGGCCGGGGGTGGAAGCTCCCGGACCTTTTCATTTGAGGACGGCAAGGGCTACCGGGGGTATCACTTTGATACCGAGGCGGCCAAGTCTCATGTGCGCTACAAGCAAGACATTGATAGCTACCGCAAGGGCAAGGATTGGCAGTACGTTGGTTCGGTTCCGATGGAGACGGTTGTGAAGTATCAGCTGACTTTGCCGGAGGAGGAGCAGGCAGATTTTTGGCATCGCTTTGCGACTGACAAACTGACAAAACAGAAGTTTCTCAAATGGTTCCGTAAGCATTACCCGGAGCTTCTGCCAGGGCATAGCAAATGAGAACGTACCAGGATCTTGTTGACGATGTGCGCCAGTTCCTTAATCGGAAGGACCTGGATGAATATATTCCACGCTTCATTATGCTGGCAGAATCGGACCTGTTTCGCAGGCTCCGGGCTACCTGCAACGAGGCCCTGGTCACTTACACAGAGGCATACGCCGGCTACCCAGTGATTGGTGCTGTGCGGCTGCCTGATGGCTGCCTCGAGCTGAAGTCAGTCATCTACAACGGCATCCCGCTGACATATGTGACGGATGCTGAGTATTTTCGCCGGCTGCACAAGCTGCCGCCGCAAACAGAAGACGCCCCTGATGAGGATCTTTTGGCCTGGCAGACGCCGGAGCCTGACTACCCTGATTGGCTGCAGCCACCCACCGGCAAGATCCTGGTGGGCACGGGCCGTCCAGAGGTGTTTACCCGCATCCAGAATTACCTGTGCGTGTACCCGGTCAGTGAGATTCGGGACAGCACTCTGTACGTGTCCATGTACCACTTTGACGGGCCCCTGGACAGCGTTAATCACCACACCAACACACTGCAGGATGCCTACAACGCATACCTGTACGGGGCTCTCAGCCACGCAGAGGGCTACTTAATGAATGACCCCAGGATCGCGCTTTGGAAGTCAAAGTTTGAAGAGTGCCTGGGGCAGCTGAATGGCACCAAGACAGACGCCGAGCTGGGCTCTGTGATGGAGGTGAAAAGTGCATACGCCTAAGAATCGGAACGTGTGGAATTACGTTCCCCCGCACCGCGGAGCGCAGCTTGATGGCGGCAGCCCCGGCAGCTTGTCAGATGACCAATCTGTTGATGGCGGCTGGTCTGATCGGTCTAGCTTGGGCAGCACTACCAGCGGCTTCCAGTATTGCCCAGAGGCCCCGTATGACGGTCGCAGCTACGTGCGCCGAGATGGGCTATGGCGTGAGCTGTTTGAGGGCACAGAGGCACTGGATAGCTTCAATGACCTGGTGGATTTGGTTGTGTCACTGCAGCAGCAAGTTGAGACGCTGCAGGCTCAGGTGGACCTTTTGGTCATTGATGCCACTGGATGGGATGAAGACAGAATTGCCAGCATAGAAAAGACCCAGGACAACATCGTCAAAGGCGACGTTGTGTTTGAGCGGGTGAATGCGAAGGGCAACATCACTGCATATGTGGGTGACGAATGAATAAGTACATACAGGACCTCGATAAAACCAGCCCGAGCGAGTTTGACCCGGTGGCAGATGGCGCCCGGGAGATCAGAGAGCTTAAAGCGGCGCTGCGTAACACGTTTCCGTATGCCAACAGCGCCCTGGATGTCTCAAACGAGAGCCTAAACCTGCTTTTGAGCGAAACGATTCCAAACATGCTGAATCGAATTGCCGAATTGGAGGCAAAGCTGCCCTAAATGATCGTTCCACACGCACAACTGGGGGAAATTGGTGTAGTAGGCGACCAAAATGGTCAGGCCCTGCCTGTTAATGCGTGGACCAACTCCATGAATGTCAGGTTTGGGCAATTAGGCTGCGAAAAAATCAAAGAGCCCGTTTTGAGGGTGCCGACCCCGGTGGAAATGACGATTTTCACCACAAAGCTATATCAAAATAAGTCGTACGTGTTTTGCGCTTCTATTGACGGCCTGTGGACGTTCATACCGGAGCACATTGACGATCAGCCTGGCCTCACAGGCAGCTGGAAATTTAAGTCAGCCGAATCTGAAGGTGAAATGTGGAATTTCACGCACTGGGGCGACACAGTTATTTTCAATTGCTACGCATTGCCGCCCATGATGTGGGATTGGGATGAAATGGATTGGGTGCCGCTGCCTAAATGGGGCGTTATTAGCACCGAATGGGACCTTACTGCCGGCGAAGACCCCAGTTTCGACACTGAGCTGCGCTGCCAGCGCCTGCTGGCTTATAAGTCGCAACTGGTTGCGGTGGGTATCTCTCATAAAGAGCCCCTCACAGACGATTCTATAGACCCTGAGAAGCCACCAGAAGAGCAGGACCCTCCGACCTACTACGGCAGCGATAGGAAAGAGAAAAACAACGTCTGCTGGGTGAGCGACACTACGTCTGACCCCACATATAAGGTGCCAGAGGGCGCTGCAGGCGGTGGCGCAGACTCTGGTGTCTCCGGCGCAGTCCAGGGTGGCCCGCCATCATGGGATTACATCAGCCCGGCCACGCTATCAGTGCAGCAGGTGGTGGGGCCCGGCGATGGTCGGTACATCGCAGCGGAACCTCTGGGCGAGGCCATCATCATCTACACGATCACGGCAGCACATGCCCTGGTGTTCACGGGAGGTCAGTATGTTGTACAGACTCAGCGCCTGTTTCAGCGTGGCTGCGCTGGCCCTCTGGCTCTTTGCGAGTTTGACGGTAACCATTTTGTTATCGGTCCCGATCAAATTTATATCCATGATGGAAGCACCGCTACTCGCCTTGGCGAGGACATGTTTGATAAAGAGTTTTATGGCCGTGCGGTCAATCTAGAGACGGCGACCATTGCTCACGATCCTCCTAACAAGGAGCTGTGGGTTTATTTCGACACCAACTATGGCCGCAAGGGCTGCATCTTTAATTACTCAAACGGCACATTTGGCTGGGCAGATGGTGAGGCTGCAAAGCAGCAGCCAGTAGCGTACGCCTCTCGAGGTTATCTGCCTAAGACGGGCTCGACATGGGGCGACATGATCGGCTCATGGAAGCAAAACCCCGGCGCCTGGGCGTCACAGACTCAATTTAGCTTTAACCCTTACCCGCTCGCTTTGGGCCCCGCGGGCATCTATCAGTGCCAGGCGTTTTTTGCGACCAATAAAGATTGCTGGCTTGAGCGCATCGCCATGGATTTTGATGACGCAGGAATTAGCCACTGGGCAAATAAACATCTCAGACAGTATTGGCTGCAAATGACCGGCGAGGGCGTGATGGGTGTACGCGCAGGATGGGCTGAGACGCCGCTAGAGGCGCCAAACTGGGAAAGGCCAGTGTGGTTAGACGCTGAAGAGGATAGCCCGCTCAGAGTCGATGTGCGCACCACTGGGCGTGTACTGAGTATGCGCTTTGAGCTCGCGGAGCTCGTTCATTTTAGGTGGCCCTCCGGGTCATTCAATTTAGAGACGGTGGGCGTTCGATGAGAAGCGCGGTCATTTACAGCCCGGAGATCACAGGCACAGACAATCGTCAAATGGTGATCAGGGAGCTTACCAAGCTGCAGCGCGTGATCGCAGAAATTAGTGATCAGCTGCTGCAGATCAATCAGCGCGTAGCAGAGCTGGAGAAAAAACATGCGGAATAGGTTGAGCCCGATACAAAGCGACCCTACATACCGGGAAGCGGTAAAGGCTAATTACGATCATAAATCGATACAGCTGCGACGCGGCACCAGCAGCGAGTGGGCTGACTTTGGCGAAAAGTGCTTCCCCCTGGCCGGCGAAATGTGCGTTGAGTTCCATCAAAAGCCAGACGGCAGCAGAGATGGCCGTGTCAGTGTAAAGATCGGTAACGGACAAGATCCTTGGAACAATCTGCCTTACCTGATCACCGACTCAGATCATCCAGCGTTTGACCTCACCGAAGAGGACATTGAGGCCATCAAGAATGGCGTTGGCGCGGGATTGGTTATCAGTGAGACAGAGCCTACAGAAAATCTCAAAGAGGGATTGATGTGGCTGCACGGCATTACCGGCGATCTGTACGTTCTCGATTTTGACACTGCCGACAACACTGTCTGGTTTGAGTTCCCTGCCACGGGCATCAGTGCAGATGGCACTTTAATCCCGTATGGCGCAACAGGTCGGGCAGGGCCGGTCTACACCGATCAAGTCTTATTGCGGGTGCCGGAGAAAGCCGCGCTCACGCAGAAAGACGCTAACGAATATATCTACGAAAGATTAGAAAGTCTGGAGGCCGGTGGGTCTTTGGAAACTATTGATGGTGGCACTTATACAAGGAGCAGAAGATGACAACCATTAAGCTACGACGCGGTACGGGTGTACCGGATTCTTTGGAGTATGGCGAGGTTGCCGTCGATACCACCTCAAAGATTATGTATGCGGGTGCGGCCAATGGCGACATCGTTGAGCTGTCTGGTGGAGACGTTGATTGGGAGCAGATTGTCAATCTTCCCAATTGGATTATCGAGATTGATCCTAACAAGCCCGACTCTATCAACATTGCGGAGCTGGAAAAGCAGGTTGAATCTAATACTGAAGAAATTGGCAAGCTACAGACTGATGTAGGCCAGCTTTGGTCAGCGGTGCATGAGGTTTCAACCCTAGCAACAGCGGCGTTAAAAAAGGCAGAAGAAAACGCAGAGCTGATTGCCAAAAACGCAGAGGAAATTGAGGCGCTGCGAACAGAGATTGGCGCTATTGAGTCTGGCCTGACGTTTGGTGGTGTTTACTCACCAGCGAGCGGCCAGATCACCAATGTTGATCAATACGCTGTTGATCGAGGGTTTAGCGAGAACATGACCCTTACCAATAGCACCACTGCTGCCCAGCAGGGCATCTACTTCATTGTCTCAGTAGCAGGCACTGCCGTTAATGGCGACGAAGTAAAGGCAGGCGATTGGCTGATTGCCAATGCGATGTCTTGGGTCGTTGTTAATTACGGCTACGAGACAATCACGATTGACCAAGTAGCTGGCCTTGCTAAAGAGCTGCAAAACTTACATGACGCCGATGATGCGCTTGATGGTCGTGTCAGCGCGCTTGAGGCAGAGATTGATGGCGGCACCTACACCGGAACGCCCCCCAACTTTCGGAGCTAAACCATGACAACTATCGTCCACAAAAGAGGCACAGGCATACCGGCTGCTGATGATTTGGCAGTCGGTGAAATTGCCATCGACACCTCTACCGGCACTGTTTACACCAAAAATACTCGCGGTGAGGTAGTGCCTGTGGGCGGTGATTTTGACACTAGCAATCTCGCAAAGCTGGATGAAAGTAACGATGTCATTGAAGGTCAATTCAGATTGATTTGGGATCACTCAGCCGATGTGGATTTTCCCTTCAACGGTAGCATCGGGTATGACGGGAACAATAAAGACCCAGACTCTCCCGGTGGCGCATTCTTGTACGCAAGCGGTAAAAGAGGAACCGTCTCTATAGGCCGTGACGGTGACATGGAATTGCATGGGCAGTCAGAGATCAAGGGCGTTGCAGACCGCGAAGGCAATCTGCCGTGGATCACTGATTTTTCATATGTGCAGGCCGCTGACTTCCTCGACGCTGAGGGCAATTCAATCATTGGCGGCGGCGGTGGCATCACTGCGGAGTTTGATCCCGAGTTCGTTTATCTAGAACCTTGGAAGGGCGAAGAAGTAGGCGGTGGCCCTGTTTGGGTTGTAGAAGATGGGCTGTCAGCCTCGTTCCTTCACACCGCTGGTCTTCTTAGTGCAAAAAGGGCTGAGCTTGGCGAAGTATCGGCAACAACCGTTAACACTCATGCGCCATTTTACGGATCGGTTAGCAGTGCCTTTGGAAACTTTACCGAGGCAACGATATTAGGCGGCATCAATATCCCTGCTGTAGATGTGGATCGTCCAGAGGAATTGCCTTTCGATCTAAGTGATGAAGAAGTAAAGGCGCTAAAGGATAAAACCAGATCAATCCAATACGCGCTGACCGTAACGCATGAGACGCTGGGCCGCACTGTCGAGATCGACAAAGAGGGCGTCATTCGTGCTCGCGAGTTCACCGACATGGATGGCAATCCGATTGGTGGCGGTGGCACGGAATTGCCCGAAGGCAGTAGTGACGGTTCGGTACTTACATGGCAGACCGATGCATGGAAACCCAGCCAGAGATTTCGGTTTCAGGAAAAGCCAACAAACGAAATCGTAGCCGATACTAGCGGAATTACGCTTGCCGCTACCGATGTCGAAACAAAGCTCGATTTGACTATGAGTGGGTTTGAGTTCAGCCACGGCTATGAACCTGCGCGAGTCTGGATCAAGAAGAACCCTTACGAGTCAGATCCATCTGAATTACACGTTGACCAAGTATTTGCCACCGACTACCTCGACGCTGATGGCAATCCGATTGGTGGCGGTGATGTTGACCTTACTGGCTACGCGACCGAAACGTGGGTCAGCACAAACTATCAGACAAAAGGCAATTATTTAGTAAGCGCCGATCTGAACGGTTATGCGACAGAGACTTGGGTGACCAACGGCTACCAGCCGAAGGGCAATTATCTGACCGACTTCACTGAGTCAGACCCAACTGTTCCAGCATGGGTCAAGTCAATCACTCAGAATGACATCGACAACTGGAACTCCGCTGGCGGTGATTTCGACAACTCTCATGTCGTTGGTGATGAAAGCAAAAAAAACGTGGCGGTTGGCCTACGTGCTCTTAGAGATTTGACAGAGGGAAGTAACAACACAGCTACCGGAACTGACGCTTTATCTTGGTGTACAACCGGAATTGGCAACACCGCTTACGGGAGTGAATGTCTGACCTTTCTTGAAAGTGGAGAATGGAACACAGCTGTCGGCGTCAGGGCTCTAAAAAACTCATCTAGTGCAAAGCATAACAGCGTTTTTGGTTATCAGGCGGCGTACAACCTTAGAACCGGAAGAGACAATGTTGCAATCGGCTCTAAGGCTTTGGAATCAAGCACGGGAGGAAACCAAAACGTCGCTGTTGGTTCCTCGGCCCTAAAGAATAACGGTAACTCGTTCTCCACCGCTATCGGTTACGATGCACTGGTAAACAGTGTTGAGGGAGAGAACACCGCTGTTGGCCATCAGTCTTTGCAACAAGCAACAACGGGTAGCTTGAATGTGGCAGTCGGCAATTCTGCCATGGCTAGCAACGTTGAGGGGGCAAGTAACACCGTTATCGGTCGGCAGGCAGGGTTCTGGATTACAGGAAATAAAAATAGCGTATTGGGCGCTGAAGCGGGTCCAAACTATGGACGTCCCGATATTGAAAACACTACTTGCGTTGGCTATGGCGCAGAAACAATTGAAAGCAACACAATCAAGCTAGGCAATCGAGACATCACTAGAGTGATAACAGACGGAGCGATGCAAGCCTCCGACTACCTCGACGCCGATGGCAACCCTGCAACCGTTTCCCCGTCTGCCATTGTCGAAGCATTCACCACTCTGCAAACCGCAGTCGCGGATGAAGACACCGTTGAAGGGATTAAAACCGCGCTGACCAATGCGCTTGGCGGTCTGATTGAAAAGTTTGAGGGGATGACGAAGCAATGACCCTTCAAAGCAGTGGCCCAATCTCCATGGGAGATGTGTGCGATGAGTTCGATGAAGTCAGATACAACATAAGGCTTTATTCTGACCTGTCGTTTTTGATTGGCCACGGTCATCAGCCAGAGTATTTGTCTCACTTTTACGGCCAATCAGCAAACGCGCCTATCAACGCGACGGGCGGCATTGTCAGCACAAATGGCGCGTGGAAGTACCACATCTGCCAAAACACCAATGGGTCTACCCGCTTTACTGTCTACGACGCAGCCAAGGGCAGCATAGACAACACCATCTGGCGCATTATTGTCGGCGCTGGCGGGGGAGGCGGGGGAGGCGGAAATCATCATATTTCCGGCGGTGCCTCGCGCTGTGGTGGCGGAGGTGGGGGCGGGTATGTCAATTACATTGACTACGAAGCCGCGCCAAATCAGTCAAATAACTGCCTTGCGGGAAAGGCCGGTGCAGGCGGCGGTCACAGTTTTATGGGCTCTAACGGCGGTTCAACCGTTGTTGACGTTTCTGAGTTTGCTGGAGGGGGAGGCGGCGGTTCGTACTCTAATGGCAATACGGAGTCTGGGGCTTACGGAGGCTCGGGCGGCGGGGGCGCAGGAAAGTACGGAGCTGGTACGGCGTTCCCAGGTGGAAGCGGGATTCAGTCTTCAGGAGGCTACGGAAACTCAGGTGGCGGCGGTGGGGGAGGCGGCGCAGCAGGCAACGGCGCTGGAGCGACACCTGGATCGTCTGACCCTTACCGATATGGCGGCAATGGTGCTGGTGGCCAGTATTACGCGCCCACAGGCGTCCGCTACGGAGCTGGCGGTGCTGGAGCTGGGATAGGCAATCAAGGCACAGGCGGTACGTCGGGCGGTGGAAATGGCGGTCTGTCGGCCTATGGAAATGGCGCTGCGACGGGTGGTTCTGAATTTGGCGCGGGCGGCGGTGGCGGCGGTGCGACCAATAGCGGGCGTGATTCTGAGGCAGGTAAACCTGGGGCTAATGGCGTAGTGATGTTTGGCTACAAGCAATGGTGAAGCGATGAAGATTAAGTATGAGATAGAGGTATTTGAGCCCTCATCAGAAAAGCTGGGGATCAAGTTTACCGCCTCTGGAAATGATGAGTTGGTGGACAAAAAGATGTTCTCACCAATGGATTTCAGCAAAGACAAGATGATGGAGATGATTGAGGCGTATGCGTCTCACATCGCGGGCAAGTGGGGGCGTCAAATGCTTCACACCAAGAGCTGCCCGATCCCCATGTCCGGCGAGGTAGACGTAGAGCCAGAGGTGTACATCGCTAACCCTGTGGCTCCGCAGGTAATGCCGCCGCCTGAGTATGACCCGTGGACGCAAAGGCTTGAGCTGGAAGATGTGACATCTCCGCACCAGACTGAGATTAATCACATTGTGATTGATATGACCGAGGCAGAGCAGAAGGCATTTTACGAGCACATGGTCATGTCATTGCGGGCAGAGCGTAACGCCCGATTGCTTGAGTCTGACTTTTTCAATTTCCCCGATGCCTGTGTTGGCAATGTACAGGAGTGGCTGGACTATCGGCAGGCGCTACGTGATCTGCCTACTGACCCAAGCTGGCCAAAGAATGTCCTGTGGCCGACTAGGCCCGATGTGGTGAAGGAGACTCACTAATGAGTGATCTTAATTTTCCCCCTAATCCGTTTGAAGGCCAGCAGTGGCTAAATTGGCAATGGCATGGTGAAGATCAACGCTGGAAGCTCATACAGGGCGCAAACGTCACTACGGTTAATGGGATGTCTGGCGATGTCTTCATTGATACTAGCGGCGCAGATCATGATCACGATGAAGATTACGCAGCCATTGACCACACTCATCCTGAGTATGCTGCCGTAGACCATGACCATGAAGAGTACGCACTCGCCGATCACGGTCATGATGTCAAAGACATTACCGGCCTAGAAGAGTGGGTTGAGGGCATTGAGGATGATCTGGCGGTCATTCAGGGCGACCTAATCTTTGCTGGCGGTTACAACCCAGTAACCAACCAGCTTGCCACCATTACCAGCCGTGCTGCTGAGATGGGCTTTGTGTCGGGGATGGATCTTCCTGCCCCGAATGAAGAGCTGAAGGGCATGTACGTCATTATCAATGCAGATGGCGGCACATATCAGGGCGAGGTGCTGAGTCGCGGTGATTGGATTATCTGCGATGGCTCATCGTGGGTCGCTCTTAATTACGTCAACAGCGATTTCGCTAACGTGCCTGCCGGTCAGAACGCAGGAGAGATGCTGTGGTGGGATGATGAGTCTGGGTTGTGGCTCCCGCACCCTGTCATCTACACCGACGTTACAGGCCGCTTCCACGCGCACACGCTGGAGATGAATGGCGTTGTGCCGCATATCACGATGGACTCAGATGCTGGCGACACTCAAGCCAGCTACGTGGAGTTTATTGGCGGCAACGCAGAGCCTGTTGTTATTGCTAGAGCGATCAGAGATGGCAACTACAACGTGGCGGCGAAGGCTGGTGACCTACTGCTGGATGTAGCGGCAGGCCAAAAGGTCATAATGGTAGATAACGCCTCTACGTCGATGGCTGAGTTTAGCGCCAGTGGCGCGACGATTACTGGCGATTTGTCTGTATCTCAGGGCATTACATCATTTATCGTTAATGCTGATGAGGGCGTGTTCGAGGACGTTACTGTTGCCGACAAGCTCACTGTTGGGGCTGTAACGTATCCCAAGGCGCACGGGCAGCAAGGACAGGTGCTGCACACTGGCGGTAGCGGCGAGCTGTACTGGAAATTTGCCGATGACCTAATCGAAGACGATCCGATATTTAAGGCGCATCCGTCTTACGGCATTACCCAGAGTGACATTGATAAGTGGAACGCTGGCACTGACGGCGGTGGTGGCACCGCTGGCGTCAGCAGTTTCAATGGCAGGAATGGCGCGGTCACGCTGACTACTAAAGACGTTACCGATGTCTACTCAGCGCCTGCCGAGACTGACCCAGTGTTTTCTGCTAGTCCGGCTGCTGGCATCTCAAATGCCGACATCAATAGCTGGAACAATATGGCGTCAACGGGCGCCCCCGTAACGTCTGTCAACAACAAGACCGGCGCGGTCAGTTTGAGCTACGGGGATGTTGGCGCAGCCGCAGCAGCACACAGCCATACCGAGTACGCTGCAAAAGTTCATACGCATGATTATGCGGCGTCAAATCACTCACATAATGAGTACCAGCCTGCTGGATCGTATGCGGCTGCGAATCACACGCACACCGAATACCAGCCAAAAGGCAGTTACGCCGCTTCAAATCATACTCATAGCGAGTATCAACCAAAAGGCAGTTATGCCTCTGCAAGTCACACGCACCCTGCCTCTGAGATAACGGCTGGCACATTCCCCGCTGGTGTCTTTGCCTTTACTGGCAATGTGAACATGGGCGGCACGTTGACGGCAGACGGAACCATTCGCGCCGGTAGCGACGTTGTTGCCTACTACTCAAGTGATGAGCGACTGAAAGACAACATCAAGCCCATTGAGTCTGCGCTGGCAAAGCTGTTGACGTTGCGTGGCGTTGAGTTTGAGTGGAACGACAAGCAGGACATCTACAGCGGTCTGGACGTTGGCGTAATCGCACAGGACGTTGAGACGGTATTCCCAAGCCTTGTGACTGACAGAGAAGATGGGTTTAAGGCCGTGAAGTATGACCGCCTGATTGGCCCAGCCATCGAGGCGATCCGAGAGCTGTCTGCCGAAGTCAGGGCGCTGAAGGCAGAGGTAAAGGAGCTGAAGGGTGCTTGAGATAACCCGCAGCGCATTAGGCCCGCAACTGCGCACTGCGCAGATTGGTTGGTCGCGCGATCTCAAGCCTGTGCCCAAGTCTGGGCGCATCAGGTTTGATGACATCGGGAATCTGTCCGAGTACGAGCACACGGGCGCAACAAACATTGACCTGTCTGACATTCAGCGCCAGAGCGTAATTGGCGAGAAAGAAAAAAAGCCCATTGACCCTGCTGATTACAGGGGTGCGATATGGGCCATGGGGTACAGGATTAATCGCGGAGAAAATCAGCCGCCGCCCAACATTGATTCATGGATGCTAGGGCTGATTAATCAGTTCCCTGGTAGCAGATCAAACGGCATTCATGACCAGAACGAAGAGGCGCTGTATTTGCAGTGCGACACCAACAGCTACTACTACGCACCTAAGAGCAACACGGTGCTGGTGTACTACGTTGGCAAGATACCTGCGGGCACGGCCATAAAGGTGACCGGCCAAGTCAGGGCCGACAACACGTACAGGTATGGCGAAGGTGTCTACAGCCAAGTCAGGGGATGGCCTAACGGCTGGTTTGGCGAGGGCGACTACACAAATTACGTTCAGAATTATCAACGCAGAACCCGAGATAAGTACATTGATGTAGAGGAAGAGTTCACTGTACGCGCGGGCTATGAAGACATTTGGGTTGCATTTGAGTGTCAGAGTAACGACCCAAAATATAACGGCGGCGATTTAAATCGTGGCTATTGGCGAAACTGGAAACTGGAATTGGCGTAGGAGAGCGAGATGAGACTATTGCCCTATTTGTTAGTGCCGTTACTTACTGCATGTGCGTCCACAGAAGAAAAGGTGGCGCATGATGAGGCGCAGATCCGCATGGTGGCTGTGCAGCGTGAGGCGCAGAAGCAAGAGAAAGAGGCCCAAGCAGAGGCCCAGAAGGCTCTGTACGCCGCGCTGGCAGAGGTAGCCAAGGCAGACCCGTCACAGAGTGGCGTTGTCGCCATGGCGTTAGCGTTCCAAGGAATGCAGGGGGGAAATAATGATCAGCCGAATACACCCATCGTCACCCTACAGGCTCGCCAAGACCGAGCTTTACAGTGGGCACAGGCTCTATCTCCGGTTGCGGGCGGTCTTATTACAACGCTGGGCGTCAGTGCAATCAACGCATCAGTCCAGAAAGACCAGATTGCTGCGAACCGTGACATCCAGACCAACTCTCAAAACCAGCATGCGGCAGTGGTTGGCGCGGTTGCAGAGCTGGGCAGGGAGGCGCTGGTCAACGCTGGAGATAACTATGCGGGTGATTTCTATACGCTGTCAGATGATGCGTTTGTGGATCAAAGTGTCACTACTACTACGACTACGACGAATACAACAACGACTACATCGGTAGCGGATTCGTACAACAGTGCAGACACCAATATTGATCAAGGTGAAGACGGATTCTTTGTCGGCGGTGATTACGCGATTGATAGTCAAGATGACTTCAGTGAGACAAACAACGCGCTGACCAACAATGTCACCAGTTCAACGACTGTGACCTATGGCGGCACCAGCATGAGCCTTGGTGAGCTTGTCAATTATCTAGCGAGCTTGGGCACTCCCTACTCGCTCACAGTAGGCGGTGAGGTGGTGGCCTCATCTACGTCGGGCACAGGGACAACCACAACCGTGGACTGCTCAATCCCGCAGTTCAGCCCACAACATCCAGATTGCGTTTAAGAGGATTAACCAATGTTTCAACTGCCTCCAAACTTTAACCAATACATCCAGTCCCTCATGGGCGGCAACCAGATGGGTGCCGGTACGACGTACACGCCCAGCGGGACGCCTTACACCGGCCCGTTTGGCAATGACACCAGAACGCCGTTTCGCACGGTAGCGCCTAACGCGGGTGGCTTTCAGCCGGCTTACAACCGGGGCTTAAACGCCTCATCTGCGCAGCTGTATGACTACTTTCGATCAAAGCCTGGCAAGACTGCTCACGACTACGGTCTGAATTATGCAGGTGCTACGCAAACCTTTGATGACTTCCTGAACCGTGGCCGCTTGATGCAAACAGAGATTGATCCAGAGCAAGTGGTAGACCCTGATGGCGGCGGCCCTGGATCTGGGCCAGGCGGCATTCAGCCGCCAAAGTTCCCCACCGCCTGGGGCGGCGGCTTCCCGGGCGTCTTCACGGGTGGCTGGCAAGGAATCTTTAACTTAAATCCAGAGCAAATGGCCGAGATTGGTCGGGGCCGCACAACAGGAGTGATAGCGCGATGATGGCACCAATGATGGATATTTTTAACAGGCCGATGCCTAACTTTACTGCGTCAATGTTTGGCGGCAGCCCTACGGCGCCTGCAGGCAACAACTCCCGGATTGGCGGCAACGCTCCTACGGGAATGCAGACCCGGGCTGCGCCTAACTTTGGATCGTCAATTGCAAGTGCGGCGCCCAGTATGGGGCAGTCTTCAGGTGGCATAATGGGCGGCCTGGCTGACATGCTGCAGCCCGCTGCCGTAAACCAAACGTATGGTGGGCCAACGCCAATGACCCAGGGCCCGGCACCGACGCCCATCGCGTCCTTGTTTCCTGGCTTCCAGCAAGGGACGCCCCCACCGCAGCCTGCACCAATGCCGCAGATGCAGGCAATGACTGACCCTCGGCAGAGAGCCACTCCGACACCGATGACCCAGGGCCCAGCACCTGTTGAGCCCCCGCCCTTTGCGCCTCCAGCGCCAATGCCCTTTATGCAGTCGCAGATGCCGCAGTTCCTGCAGCCCAACTTCTCTTACGAAGAGGGCCGCACGGCGGTGCCTGACATGCCCTACGGCATTCCGTCTATGAAGGGGTTATTCGGCGTCCGATGAGCGAATTAATTGCCATTGATGACAAAGAGGGGCGCCTGGCCATGCGGGCGTCTATTGAAGGTTATCAAGCATCACTTCAGAAAGAGGTAGGGAGTGAGCGTGGCGACATGGATGAGATTAACGCAGAAGGGCTGCAGGAGTTTTTAGTTGGCGGCGCATACACTCGCGTCTTAAAAATCCCAGCTGGCCACACGATTGTTTCAGCCCTTTGGAATAGGGAGCGCCTGTGGATCATCATCTCTGGAACCGTTCGGGTCAGATCGGAGCTGGGCGATGAGACATTTGTTGGGCCAGAAATTAGGCAGGCCCCATTTGGTAGCAAGATTGCTCTGTACGCAGAGACAGATGTTTTGTGGGCAGCGATTACCGGCATGCCCGAGACAGACGATGTCACAAAGGCAGAGGAATTAACAGACTGCGATGGATACGAGTGTTTGACGTACCCGTGGGATTTACTGGAGTGCAAAGATGAGTAAGGGACTAATAGGCGCGGCTATTGTTGGCGTGGTCGGCAACGCGCTCGGCGCGAATGACAGCAAATCAAGTACGGAAGTCAAGTACCCACCGTGGCTGCAGCCCCACATGGCGACTACGGCCAACAACTTGGTTAACAGCCCGGTTCCGCAGATCAACCCAGACAATCTGACCGCGGCATTAAACCCGTGGATCATGGAGTCTCTGGGGCAGGCGGCAAACTACGCCCAGGGAGCAGGCCAAGACCAAGTAGACATGATGAACCTCATGGGTCTGAATCAGGCCGGTGTAGGTGACTCATTGCAGGGCCTTGCTGGTCTGCAGGCCATGTATGGCACTGGCGCATTAGACGGTGCCGGCAGCTGGCTGATGAACGAGCTTGCTGGGGCTGCTGGCGGTGGACCGCAGGGCGGTGGCGGCAGCTACGGCGGCGGTGGTGGCAACTACAGTGTCAGCTATGACGGCCCCGGGGCTAATTGGAAAGCCCCTGACTCACTGAAGTTTCAGTATGACCAGGGAACGTTCGATCAGTCATACAACAATCTTATCGGCTCGGCCCAGGGCGCGTTTGACTCGTACTCAAACAAGACGAAGACCAACAATCTATTCCGGGATCTTCCGGGGTTAAAGATTGGCTCGCAGCTGCTGGGTGGTGCAAATACAAAAGTGGGGCAAGGCGCCTCACTCCTGGACGCGCTGACCAACCAGCAGATTATGGACTACGGTGCTCAGATGCAGCAGTGGGCCTCTGGTACTGCTGACAGCAATGCTATGCAGGCCGGCATGGGTAACCTGCAGGCAGCCACCAGTGCGTACGGCACCGACGTTAGCGCAGCAACCAGCCGGGCTAATGCGGCCCTTACCGCTGCTACCAATCGCGCGAATGCGCAGCTTGCAGCTGACACCCAGAGGTACAACGCACTGGTAGGCGCTGCGACCAACATGTACGGCTACGGTGCTGGCATGCTGGGCGACGCAGGTACGTCGCTGACTAACGCTGGGCAGGTATATGGCATGGCTGGCGATACGTTCGGCAACGCCAACATCCAGGCAACCAACAACATGAACACCAGCCTGGCGGCCGGTAACTACATCCAGAATTACGATCAGCAGGCTCTGGATCGTTGGAATGACGCTTTGCTGTTTAACGCTCAGATTCCTTATGAGATGAATCTGGGCAACTTCAATGCGTTTACTGGTACTGCGGCGGGCTCTACTACCAGAGAGCGGCCAAGCTTCCTGAATACGTTTGGGGCACTTGCAGGCGCCGGCCAAAAAATGTTCCCGCAATACTTCCCGGAAGGTTAAGGAGAAGACATGTTTATTGATCAGTTTGGCTTAGGGAACATCATGATGCCGGTTCAGCGGTATCAGCCCTTTGACGCCGGAATGAACCAGCGGCAGGGCCAAGTGATGAGGTCACCGACCCCTGTGAACAACGGGGCTCCGCCAATGAACGTGCCGTATCTGTCTGGGTCCGGGGCTATAGCGTCTGGTACGTCACCGTCAATGCCCCCAGGATGGTCTACGCCGCCTTTTAATCCTAACGGAACACCGCCACCAACTAACACGCCCCCGACCACTGTGAGCGGGCCTGTGACGCCTGGTGGCATGCCAGAGCCTGCAGCAACGCCTCCGGCAGAGCCCGTGACGGTAGATGAGCAGGGCAACGTGGTAACGGCCGAGAAATTGGATTTCGGGCCAGGGATAATCAAGCTGAAAGAGGGCCCAAGCCGCGGCGACAGAATGCAAGCTGGATTCATGATGTTGTCGGCAGCTGGGCAGTCTAACTTTGCAAATGTGGCCGCCACTGTAAACGCTGGGCTCAATCAAAAGCAGATAATGGCAGACCAATACAACCAGGCTGCACTGGGGCTAACGCGCCCGAATATTGAGCAGGCAAGGGATAAAGACGGGAGAATCATTCGTATAATTAACCCCGCCACGCATTCTTACGATCCAGAAACTAACACGGTACGGGAGATACCTGGCGCGTCCACTCAGAAGCCTAAAATCGAGGTGCTGTACGACCCGACCAAGCCCAACCAAAACCGCACAATGTACAAAGATGTGCGGGGTCTTCAGCGATGGCAAGACACAAATGAGCTGGTAAACCCCGATGAGGCGGCCAGGCTAGACCGGGATGTGGCTCGCGGTGGCTTGACGCCAAAGGACGCGCAGGCTCAGTTCAAGGAGCAAACAGCTGTCCTGCAGGACATGAAGAAAAACTACAACATTCTGCAGCGCACACTGTACGACACAGAGAACCCATTCTCTGACGTAGCAACGCTGTTCTCGTTCATGAAGACCGCAGACCCGGGCTCAGTGGTACGCCCGTCTGAGGCAGACATGTTCTCCGGTGCTGGCTCTCTAGGCACGATGGTTGCCAACTACATGAATAAACTTGCCGAAGGTCAAACGCTGACCAACGAGCAGCAGATGCAGCTGGCCAAAGTGGTTGATGATTTGATGTTGGGACAGATTCAAGATGTCGAGGCGGCCCGTGCAAATTGGGAAGAGTATTTCGGCTTGCCCGACCAGGTGGCTGATAACTGGAGCGCCGACATCCTCAACACGGTTGATCCGCTCTATGGCACATCAATGGCTGATGATGTGCGTGGAAGACTTGAAGGCGGCGTTTACAACATAACCAGCGTTAACAACGCGCCGCCGCCACCGCCCACAGATGATGAGCTGGAAGAGGAGGCGCAGAAAATATTACGGACACGATCTAATAGTCTTGGTGGACGGCCATGAGCGCACTAGATGAGCTCTCAATGCAGGAGCTGCTCATCCTGCGAGCGAAGTACCTCAAAGACCCCGGCAAGCTGGAGGCGATTGAGGCGCGGATCAACGCGATCAAAGGAAACCGATTCAGCGTAGGGGATGTGCTGGCAGTAGGCGCCCAGGGCGCTGCGATGGGTTGGGGCGATGAGGCCCTGGCTGGGGTGACCACCCTGGGCGGGCTGATGGGTGACTACAAGGAAACCCGCGATGGCTACCGTCAATACCTAGAGGACACCCGTAACAAAAACCCCGGCCTGTACGACACGATTGAGTTCGGCGGTGGATTCCTGACGCCTGGGGGTTTAGGCGTGAAGGCTATTCAGGGCGCGAAGACATTACCGCAGCTGGCCAAAAACTTGGGGTACACCGGAGCCGGCTATGGCGCTGCAGCTGGCGCTGGATACAGCGAAGGCGAAACGCTGCCAGAGCTGGCCTGGGACATGACCAAAGGCGCCGGCATTGGCACTGTTGCCAATACGACAATTGGCATGGGCGGGCCGTTGTATAACGCAGCCAGAGCCCGGGGCAGAAATGCGCAGCAGGTGCTTGCTGACATCGCTGCAGAGCACGGCATCACCGTCGAGAAAGTGCAGGCCAGACTAAAGGAGCTGGGCCCCGAGGCTACCCTGGCAGATGCGTTTCCGAAGCTCAGAGAGTCTGCTTATGGTGCGTATGGCATTGGCGGCTTCATCGATGAGCAGGTGATGCTGACAGAGCGGAACCAGACCGCTGGCGGTCGCTTGCTATCCGACCTAGAAGACGCCACTGGCCGGCGGCCAGGCGATGTTCGGGAGGAGGTCGAGTTCCTGGCAACGCAGCGTGGCGAGTTCGGCAACGAGGATTACTCAGTGCTGGACGGTCAGTTGATTCCTATTGAGGCAACGGTCCGAATCTTGGGGTCAAAGACAAACAAAGCCGAGGTGCGCAAGGCGCTGGACGAGTGGCAGGACAGAACAGGCCAAAGCCTAGACTCGTTTGAAAAGATTGGCGGGGTGCCGGCACAGGTCCTGCAGCGCATCCGATCACTGACTGTGCAGAAGGCAGAAAAGCTCCGGGCCCAGAACCCGCCGCAGACGGTTGAGGCCAACATGCTAGAGGACCGGGTGTCTTTAATTGACAATGAGCTGCGGTCTATCCCGGGCTGGGACGAAGCGCGGCAAAACTATGCGGTGCGTTCTGCGGAGATTGAAAATATCGGCCTGGGCAGAACAACAGGCCGGGCGGTAAATAACATCGACACCGACCAGGGCGTCCTGGAAAGAGTGCTCAACCCCGACCTGACAACTGAGCGCAATAGGAACGCATACGCTCTAGGTGCGCAGCAGCAGATCATCGACAACATCCTGGCAGCGGGTGGCGCTAACGACACCGGCAGTGTGATCTCGCGCCTGGGCAATCCCCGGCAGCAGGAGATCAAGCTGGAGGGCGCCGGTATCCCGGAGTACCGCAAAAAGATAGACCGGGAACGGTCATTCAATGAAACCTACATGATGATTGGGGAGAACCAGGGCGCCAAGACCAATGCGGGCCGCACGGCTAAAGAGGTGTTTGAGGATGAGTCTAGCCTGCTGACCGGGGCGCTGCGCACGGGGATGGACCCAACGATCATGGGCGTGGAGGCAGCTGCCCAGGCAATCAGGAAAGCCTACGGACTGAAGTCTAAAACGGCAGCGCAGAAGTTTTTGCGGCTGCTGCTGCGACAAAACAAAAACATGACGCCCGCAGACATTGTGGCGCTGCTGGATACAGAGACAGGCGCCAGGCAGCTGATGGAAATGATACAAAAGGGCTCACGTTATACCGGGCCTGCAGGTATTGGGGCCACAGGCGTATTGACTGACAGAGCGGTTAACTAATATGGCCGGGCTTGGGGCTGTATTAAAAACTGGCGCTCTTAACAGGCTCTCTGTCGATGAGATTATGGAGTTTGGCTATCCCCGTGAGGTAGCTGAACGCATTGCCAGTGGCGAGCTGCTGATGGATGAAGCCAGCAGGGCAGCCAGGATTGCAGAGGGTGAGATTTTTAGCCCCGTCCTGTATCGCGGTCATGCTGCCGCTAATCCTCCGCTCAGTGATGAAGACATGTTCATGACTGACTCCCCATACGATGCGGAAACGTATGCACTGGCTCATGAGGATTCGTATACGGACGGCAGCAATACAGACGGCTTGGGCGCTGTTACGCCATTGCGCCACAACGCCGGCAACCTATACAAGTACGATGCTGACTATCAAGATTACACCAAAGTTGCATTTTCTGATGAGCAGCTAAATGAGCTGCGCCTGATGGGCACAGATTGGGAATTTGAAGATCCCTACGGCACTGACAACATTGCCGCAATGATTAAGGCTGACGGACGGTATCAAGGCACTCTCTTTGAGGACATCAAAGATGAGATGTTTGTGGCGTCATCTACCGACCCATCGAATGTTTACAACATTATCGGCACCCGCCCAGAAGTAAAGATACGCCATCGAGATGCGGCGTATGACCCGAAATACAACGGCCCCAACATCATGGGCGCCACCGCAGCCGGCGCTATTGGCCTGGGCGCTCTCACTCAGTCAGAAGACGCCGAAGCTATTTTCCTAGGCACAGGCGCTAGGAACGCTGCGCACGACATGCTGGGCATGGCCAAGACCATGAAGGATCGAGGAGTGCCCCGGGAGGAGATTCACAACAAGACCGGGTGGCATCAAGGCACTGACGGCAAATGGCGCTTTGAAGTAAACGACAACCAGATGTTTCTTCCCGGCGAGGGCGTGATGAAAACGCTGCCCGATCCCAAGCCGGGCACGATTGTCACGATGGATGAGGGCGGGCTAAGTGTCCAGAGAGATTACAAATACGGTTTAGACGGCGAGCGCATAGGCTGGGGCATTAACCCGCGTGACTACACAGGCGTCACGGGTGGCGCCGAAATGATCAACTATTACCCGGCAATGTCGCATGTCGATATTCCCACAACAAAGGTGCCCGACCCCGTTGATGTGCGCAGAGGAAACGGCGGGTATTTTCATGGGGACGGGACAGCCACAAAGATCCCGCCGCTAGATGAAGCTGTGTTGTTTGAGCCCAGGTGGAATGACAAGGCGCACACGGGGATGGAGCTGGAAGACGGCACCCTGATGTATCTAGAAAATCCAAAGACTGTCGTTAGCCAGATATATGCTCCCCAGGCTGCGTTCAGTGCAGTCGATGGCAAAAGGCAGGCAGAGAGGCAATACCAATCTGTCCTGGCGCATGAGACACAGCATGCTGTCCAGCATCTTGAAGGCTTTAACCGCGGCGGCGCCGACACTTCTGCTGTGCTTGATGCCCGCAAGTATGCAAATGATGAGGTGTCTTATATAAGCGAAAAATACGGCTCTAAACACTACCCCACCGTGGACGATGTTAATCCGCTAATCGATGCATACGATGAAGCGTTGCAGCGGAGAATGAGGCTGCAGGGTAGTCAGGGTGATTTCGATACTGACCTTTTGAGTTTTGAGCAGAAATCCCGCTTGGATGAAGCCATCAATGATATTGAGTTCCTAGAGACTCGTTTCCCCTATCTGCCCGAAGCGCACAAAAGATTCAATGAAAGTATCGGCCGCTTAAAGAGGGCGGAGAGAGCGCAACGCTCTGAAGGCAGATTGTTTTACAAAAACCTGGCTGGCGAAGTGGAGGCCCGAAACGATCAGTATCGTTTAAAACTGACCGATGAAGAGCGGAGAAACATCCCGCCGTGGGAAACAGAAGACGTACCGAGAGAAAAGCAATACGCAGGCGTGTATGCAAGCAATCCATTTACCCCACGCTATTCTCCAGAGCCCTATGGTTTTGCTTCAAGAATGGCTGCCGAGAACGTCTTGCCGCAGACACAGTTTGCCAATGAAGTGCAGGATCTTGAGCGAGCGGGCATGGACAGGTTGGAAGCGGCCGCCTTAGTTAATGATCAGATAGAGTATGAGCGCAACATCCTGGACCGAGACATGGAGCTGTACACCGATTGGCGTACGGCAACCCCAGAGCAGCAGGCTGAAATGCTGGCTGAAGCAGAGCGGGTCGCTACTGCTAACCCAGGGTTGAAAAACTCACCCTACGCTGCAGCAGCTGGCGCGGCACTGACTGCAGCTGCTGCTGCCAATGCTAATGCAGCTGAAGCCGGGCAGGAGCCTGGTGTCCTCGAGCAGCTTTACGACAACACTTACGCCGGGCAGCAGGCTCAGGAGTTGGGTGATATTGTCACCGGCCTGGGCATAGATCAGATGGTTGATGCCTCGACGGGCATCGACTTTAACCCGGTGGTGAACGACTTCAGTGGCGCCCTGTTCGATGTAACGGCGTCACGTAACGAGCTGAACGAGACCGCCCGTGACATATTGCAGTATGGCGCAGCCGACGCGGTCGATCCTACAGCAGGTAATCAGATCGCTGCTGTGCTGCAGGACGCCGGCCTGTATGACGGCAACGCTACCGCTGCACAGCAGACAGGAGATACCCTGGCCACCATCGGGCAGATGGGCTACGAGATGACTCCTCCCGGGTACTTGGCGACGGCGCCCGGGTACATTGCTGAGGCGCAGCAAAACATAGCGGAAGGCGATGGCGGCCTGATGGATTACGCCACCCTGGGCGTCGAGGCGCTTTTCTCAGCTGTCCCCGGTGGTCGATCGACCATCCGCGGCGCACTACGCAAGGATTACCCGGGCATTTATCAGGGCCCTGACGATCTAATGGATCAGGTACGGGTTGAGCCTGAGACGGGAGTGCTGGAGGAGGTTTTTGGTGCCACCCGCCAGGATCTGGCAGACATTGGCAGGACGCGGCAGGGCAATCAGCCAGCTGCTTTACCTAATGCAGCTGCTAAACCAAAGGGCACTGCGCATGGTGAAAAGATAACGAAGCCGGCCAATACAGGTCGCCTGGTCAATGCGCTTGAGAATGCTATGGGCTCCGAGCTGGAGAAAGGCATGTCGGGCTGGTACGTCATGGACCCGCTCTATGACGCTTACAGGTCGCTGGGCCTGAGTGAGGAGGAGGCTGCGCGAAGGTTTAAAGACTTTCAGGCATTTACAGGTATTCACTCCAGCGCCTCTGATGTGAAAACAGAGCTGACTAGAGGGACGGGTGCGCTGTATCTGAACGAGCAGGGCCGCATGGATGATTACGTCAACTATGGCGGGAAGGTAGGGCAGCCTGGCGCCCCAGAGGACATGAGCAGATTCCCGGGCCACTTTGCGCACAAGACGGCTCACGGCACTCCGCTGCTCAACTACATTGAGAATGGTGCGCTGACCATGAAGTCACCCAAGGTGCCGCTGTACATTCAATCTGCTGGCGTACCAGAGACAGGATTCCAGACAGAGATGCCTGTGGGCGATGCGCATTTCTCTCGCGCTATCGGCCTTGCTGATGTGCGACCCAGCAAAACAATGGGCGCCACCAACGAGAGCTGGACTACACCAGAAGCGCAGCAGCTGACACCCTGGTGGCGTGATGAGGTGGCGGGACAGGTTGATTTAGAATCGGTGCCCGCACAGGCATTAGCCTGGGGTCTGTTCAGCCCTCAAACGGGCGTAGACACGCCTGTGGGTGTTCCTAAGCTTGAGATCCTGGCACAGATGATTGCGGAGCGGGCGAGGGAGAGGGGCATACCAATTGAGCAGGCCCGGGATGAGATCCTGATGGCCCAGGATTATGTCAGCAGTCTATCGACCAAGTAATTCGTCGGACCCGTATTTGGCCAGCTCATCGTTATAGCTTTGCCCGCACTTACAGGTGATGTCGGTGATCTCGCCCTTTGACATCTTGGGTGGAAACTCGCTGCCGCACTCCTGGCAGGTAAACATGGGCATGACCTTTACACCGTTATTGAAGTCAGCTGGGTTCGGCATGCCGAGCCCCTCTGCCGTGTCATATATTCTCATTTTTTGATCTCCTGTATTTGTCGCGCTGCTTGCACTTATTAGAACAGAACATAGCCCGGGAGTCCCGGGCCTTAAATGTTTCTCCGCACTCCTTGCAATCAACGTCACGCTGGGGGCGCATGAGTGACAGAGCTTGTGCTTGCTTGTTTGTCATTATCATATCCCTGTGTTGTGAGGCCGCTTACGCGGCCTCGATTGGCTCAACATTAGAGAGCCAGTGGTTGAGGTCATCTTGGCGGTCAGCCATTGTGGCGCCATACTCCAGATGCTCATGGGCATACACCCAAATGGTTTCCCCGTAGTAGGGGTTTATGAAACCGTCTTTTAAAACGACCTCAGTTATCTCATTGTCGATGTCAATGCACTCGACTAAGTGAGCGTATTTTTTGGCAATGCGTGGAGCTTTCATAATGTGACCCTCCCAGGTCGGTTAAAAATTTGTATTCCCAAACAACAAAGCTATTGTCACACACTACCGCTACGGTGTCAATCGGTAATTTGCACTTTTTTTAATTAATTTTTTTCGCCCCAGGAAACCTCGTAGTAGGCGTTGCAGCTGCTGCAGCTGAGATTGGTCACGATCAAGTGCTCATCATCACCGAGCTCTTCTGCGTCATGGTCGCCACCCCAAATTAAAAACCCATCCTGGCAGTACCAGCAGGGGCGGCGGTTATCGTTTTTATCCTCACTCATACTTGTGCCCTAAACATTGATGCCCACGCCTGGAGTGCGCGGTGCCGCAATTCATCCTCGACCACAATTGGTCGCTTCGGCCCGTTCCCGGTCACCTGGAAAAAACTCTTCCCTGTCTCCGCACATATCATCTTCTGTATCGTCATAGTCTTCTGCCTCCGGGCAGTTAGGGTGATGTCCGTTTACACATAAACACTCAGCACACATTCTCACAATCGTCTCTCCCGGCCAATGGCCTTATCGTAGTGCCGGCATGCCGGGCAATAAAACCCTACCAACTTCAACTCTGCTGCGGTGCGCACCGGCTCCGCGGTTGCGCCACATTTCTCGCAGGGTTTAGAATCTTTTATGCTTGAGTCTGCCATCCAGAAAAAAATCTCCGACTACCTGACCGCGCTGCCAGAGTGCTGGACATGCAAAGTCATGGCAGCAAACAAACGCGGAGTGCCCGACATCCTGGCCGTGATCTCTGGCCGGTTTGTCGCAATAGAAGTTAAGCGCCCGGGAAACAAACCATCCAAACTGCAGCTCGCGCAGCTGCGTCGAATCCAGGAGGCCGGCGGTGTCGCTATGGTCGCCGAGTCAATTGATGATGTCATCGCCGGGCTCGCCAGCGCCGATATAAAGCTAGGTTGAAATCTTTTTTATCTGTAACCGTCCGATAAACGTCCCGGCTGATGCCGCCGTTAGTCACAATAAAATGAACAGTCACATCACCGCGGCGCATCATGTTAATGCCGCGCTCTCTGCGCTGCGCATGTTTGGCGCCTGAGAAGTCAGTGCCGGCCACAACGAAATCACTGTACCCGGAAAGGTCCACGCCTTCAGCGTGAGCGTTCGATGACAACAGCCTGGCGTTTTTAAACTTTCGCTCAAACACCTGGCGGGTGCTAACGTAGTGACACATCAGCGCCAACTTATCGTGATCCCCAAAATTCTCGAGAACATAGTTTGCTACCTCATCATTGCCGGTCTGCCAGTAACGATCACCAACCTTTAGGCCACCGTACTCCAGCTGATGCACAGCAGCTCGCTCTGCCATGTGCGACTCGAGCAAAACCTCTTTGCCATCTACCTCAAGCACACCATCGCGCACCTGTTCAATCAGCGCCTTAGTATCTGCCGACAGTTTCACAACGTGCAGCTGATCAACTGCCTCGCCCTCTATGCCGGCATCCTGCTGCGTCATCACAACAGTAAACTCAGCGATGCGCTCCTCCAGCTCCGGGATGCAGCGGTTGTACTGCTCAATGGTGCGGCCCTGAACCCTCATGGTGTTGGGGATGCCGTAGCGTTTAAAGAATTGGTAAAAGCTTTGAAACTTAAACGGCCCGTACTGGCTGATGGCCTGCTGGTAATAAATAGATAGCGGGGTTTCGATTGTCATCGTGCCGCTCATGATCAGCAGCGGATGATTTTTGGCGACCCGGAAAATATTGATCACTCTTTTGGTGGGCTTGCCGCGGGTCCCTAAGCGATGGCTCTCATCCAGGACCACAAAATCAAAGTCATCCCCATTGAGCTTATGCGCCTGCTCGTAGTTCGTTACCGTGAAATGCGTCCTGGTGCCCGTGCGCTCAATCTCACTGTGCCACCCGGGGATGGCAGCCTTCGGCGTGAACACCAGGACGGAATCAAAATGTAAAAGCTCGCACACCCTAATCGCCGTGGCGGTCTTTCCAGACCGGGGCGCACCTGCCAGTGCAGCAAAGCCGTCACGCTCAAGGCGATCTGCAATTTCATCACTGGCATCAATCTGGTGCTGGGCGTAGGGCATGCGAGCTTTACCTCTTACTTAAAAGGGCGCGTCGTTATCATCACCGTCGCTGATGTCATCAAACTCATCGACAGAGAATGTGTCACCACCGCCGAATGCATCGCCATCCTTAGAGAATTGCACTGCGTTCAGCTGCGCCTGGACAAACTTGCCGTAATTGTTCTGGAAGGCGTAGATACTGATCGACGCATTCACATAGCAACCGGCATATGGCTTGTCATCTTCCGCGCTCAAAGCCGACTTGTCTTTGTCCAGGACAATCGGCCGTTTTTTGGTGGTCGCTTTGACCGCCCACATGCCCTCGTAGCCGTCATATTCCTTGCTGTCGCCATCAAGGATGCAGAGCTTTGCCTTGGACCAGGCATCGCCGAGCACATCATTGCCCACCTCTTTGATGGCTGCCTGTACCGCCTTGGCATCATCAGAGTTTTTGGGAATGAGGAATGTCGCCTCGTACTTGCCGAGATCCTGCCCCTGGTATGAGGCATGCTCATGCAGAGAGGGGAATGACAGACGGGCATTTTTCAGCATTAGCTTCATGGTATTTCTCCATTTTCAGTTTTGATTAGAGCACTTCAAAATCATCAAGTGCCGTAGTTAAAGCCGGCCTTTTATCGTCCAGACCAGCCAGTGTTGGCGAGCCACGCTTTTCAGTCATGGCATCGACCAATTCTTTACCGACCAGGGCGTCAGCTGCCGTCACCCCAATCAGTTTTTTCTCATATGCGGTATCGCCCAGCAGCTCGACTAGCGCCTCCTTGCCGGCGTTAGTGAATCGTCGCACTGCGCGGCCCTCGACAATCTTAGTGCCGGCAACCGGGTTGCCATGCGTTCCCCGCTCAAGTGCGTGGCTGAAAACCCGCTTCATGTACTGCTCAATTCTTGATCGGTTCAGCACGATCAGAGCAATCTGTTCATCACTCAGATTTTCTGGCTCAGTCAGGTCAGTAAAGTCACCGCCGACCAATGCGAGCTGCTGCTTATAAAGAGCTGGGCACGTTGGCGCTGCCTTACACCAGCGGCATGCATTCTCTGATGGGTTCCTGGGGGCATTCTCCTGGAGCGCGATGTCTGAAGTCTCAATGAGCTTTTTGGTGAAATTGTCGAGCTCATGCACATCCACTTCGGCCATGCGGTGCTCACCGTTTTGCCAGATGTGGATAAAGATGCGTTTGTTAAAACCGTACTCTGATGCAGCGCCCAGGGCGTACGCCATCAGCTGCGCGTTCCCCTCGACGTATACTTTTTGCGACCCGGTCTTTAGGTCGATGATGTGCATTGCGTCTTCGCCGACGATGAGCGCGTCAATCGTGCCAAACATATCGGACACGTAAGCCTGTAGGCTGACCTTCTCCTCGACGTACAACACTGAGCCTGAGTCAACGAGCCCTTTGACGAATTTATTGTAGTCCGTCAAATGCTGGGCCTCTTCATGAGTGAGCCCCGACACATCAGTGAAACCAATGCGCAGCATTTCTTCTGCCAGTTTATGAATCAGCGTCCCGCGTTCCGCTGCGGGGCTTGAGTGATCGGGGATGTCCTTGGATGCCAGGACGCTGCCCGGGCATTCAAACATCCGAAATAATCCAGACGGACTGATGAGTGAGTGCATTTTGGTTTCTCCGTTTTGGCGCCGACAAACCCGTCAGCTGACAGCAGACAGTAACAGACCATAATATTGTTGACAACCCTTTTTCGTCAGCTCAATATGCGGTTTGCAGCTCAATGTCTGTAAGGAGGACAGCAATGGCAGCAGGAAGAGTAACGAGAGAACGAGTAAAGCCAGAGGTTTGGGAGATGGTCCGTAGGCACTACACAGTCAAGCAGCTGAGTGAGCTGCTGGGCGTTAGCCGTCAGTCCGTCCACCAGATGGCAGCCCGGCGCAGTATGCCGGCTGTTTGGGCCAGCAAAATTCACCGCGACAGTAACGGCATCCTGGATGCCCGGATCCTGTGCCCGGAAGTTTTCATGGGGGTGTTTTGAGATGGAGGTCACTGTCTTCCCCGTTGAAGTAAAAAACGAGGGCGGGAAGTGGACCAAGAAACCCGCCATCTCAAACTGGCAGCTGTCGAGCATGATGCTCGAGGACATCACCACCCAGAATTTCGGCATGAACATTCTGCCTGGCTGGATAGTGGTTGATTTGGATCTGCACAAGAATGCGTTCATCAAGCGCCAGGCAGCCGAGATGTTTGGGTGGGAGATCAAAGAGGATTCTCTTATCCAGACCACCATCTCAGGCGGCGAGCACCATGTGTTCAAGATTGACAGTGAGCTCGACGTTACCCAGGGCGCCAACCTGGGCGGCATTGAGGGCCTGGACATCCGCTGCGCAGGCAGGGGCTGGATCTGCTCTGGCGATGGGTACACGCAGCAGTGCGAGGGCCGCATCACTGAGTTCATGTGCTCGCCCTGGGTGCCCACCATCAATCGTCGGTTCCTCGAGCAGATCATCAAGCGCCGGGAGGCGCCGGCCCCGGCACCCGTGCAGCAGAGCACCAGCCAGCTGTACCGCGACCTAGAGGAGGCGCTGACGTTTGTCCTGGCTGATGACTATGACCTGTGGATACAGACCGGCATGGCCCTCAAGGGCGTCCCGGGCGGGTTCGCGCTGTGGGATGCCTGGTCGCAGAAGTCAGATAAGTACGAGCGGGAGGTCATGCAGGGCAAGTGGGATAGCTTTGCCTCAGAGGGCGTCACGTACCGCTCGATCTTTTATCACGCCAAAATGCAGGGCTGGTACAACCCCGCCATCATTGACCGTGAGGGCGCCTCATTAGATGATTTTGAGGAGCTCGATGACGGGGAGAGGCCCCCGCACCCGCTGGAGCAGGAGTGGCAGGGCGACCCGGGGCGCTACCCCAACTACCTGATCGATGGGGTCCTGTGCGCTGAATTGAGCCTCCTGGCGGCCTATCCTGGCACCGGCAAGACCACAGCCCTGGCGCAGCTGGCGATGATTGTGGCGGGTTTTGTGAAGCTTGATGGCCTGGATGTGGATGCGTACCGCAATGTGGTGTTCATCTCAGAGCACCCGGAGCAGGTGGCTCAGATCCTGGAGGCAGCCTATCGCCACTACCGGCTGCCAGGACACTACTCAGACCGCATCAGATTGGTGTCGGCCGTCAGGATGCCCGCCAAGGCGATTGTGCAGGCCCGCTGGGAAGATATGGCGGTGACCCATACCATCAATGGGGTGACCGCTGATTTGCTCCCCTGGGTCATTCTGGACACTCAGGCGGCGGTTATTGAGCTCATGGATGAGAATGACAACACCGAGGCGTCTAGTGTGGTGTCTGAGATCAAGCAGGGGCTCATCCGCAAGGGCTACCCGGTCACCATCTGCGCCCACACTTCCAAGGCTCACAAGCACGGCCGGGCAGAGGATATGACCGCCCGGGGCGCGTCAGCCTGGGAGGGCGATGTGATGCAGGTGCTGTATCTGTCCAAAGACAATGACGGTAACCGTTTCATCGAGGTGGAGGCGCCCAAGCATCGTTTTACGGTCAAGGTCCACAGCCTGCAGATCCAGATGCACCGGGACGTTATGAGCATGATCGATATGTGGGGCCGGCAGCGGGAGGAAAAGGTGTATTGGGTGGA
>JAYOSS010000006.1:25979-34724 GCA_038139355.1 Gammaproteobacteria bacterium | reverse complement strand
ATGCCGCTGGGTTCACCATTCACAGCGCCGTACACATGGCCCGTCACGATGCGGGCGCGGTGATGCATCTACACACCGACGCTGGCGTCGCAGTATCCGCCATGCAAGAAGGGTTGCTGCCGATCACTCAGCACGCGCTATTTGTTTACCACGACACGGCGTATCACGATTGGGAAGGTGTAGCGCTGGATCTAGACGAGCGCGAGCGCGTGGTTGCGGATCTGGGCAACAAACACCTGATGATGCTGCGCAATCACGGCACCCTAGCCTTGGGCGCCACCGTCGCTTCGTGTTTTATGCGCCTGTATTACCTTGAGCGGGCCTGCAAAATTCAGATTGGCGCCATGAACGGCACCCTAAACATGCCTAATCAGGGCGCTCTGGACATGATGGAAACCACCTTCAACAACCCTGCATCCTGGGAAAGCGTCAGCGCTACGGCCTGGCCATCCATGCGGCGCTTGGCGGATCGCCTAGATACCAGTTACCTGAGTTAAGTGTTGGGGCTTGAGCAATATCCGCGACATTCCTGCAGCTAAGACACAGGGGTTCTGTTGGTGCTAGCAAAATCTGACGAGCGCTTGTTTTTATCAGCGCTAATTGTATTGGGATTAATCCTCTTCGGATTTTTCATTTTGGCGAATACTGGCCTGCTGGGGCTGGCTCTTGAGTCCGATCGCAGCATGATCAGCTGGCTTATTTTAATTCTCTACGGTTTGGCCACCGCACATTGGCTGATGCGTGCTCGATCACTGGATAGCGAATTTGCTTTGTGCCTGGCTGCCGAGGCTTCAGACCTGCAATCCATCAGCAATGCTGAGGGCAGTCTGGTGAGTTTTTTTCTCAACAATGAAACAGCCTCCGCCATGGACCGTCAGCAACTGCTGGAAACCCTGGGCGATGAGTTGGGCAACAAACACGCCGCTGGTCACTTTGTTGCTGACCTGCTGTTAAAGCTGGGTCTAACGGGAACCGTCATTGGCTTCATTTTGATGCTGCTGCCCATTGGCGAAATCGAACAATTTGATCCGTCACTGATGCAACAACTGCTGTCTGCCATGAGCGGCGGTATGGCCGTCGCCCTCTACACTACCCTGGCGGGCTTAGTCACCAGCACGCTGCTGAAAATGCAGTACTACCTGTTGGATTCGGCTTTGGCCAATCTAATCAACCGTCTGGCCCTGCTTGGCGCAGGCTCAGCGAGCGGCGTCGCGCGCAACGCGCCATAACGCGCCATGAAGCACCGATTTCTACAGCAGGCCAGCGATCAAGACGTTTTCACCGACCTCTTGTTCAACACATTGCTCGGCTTTGCGTTTATGTTTGCGATCGCCTTCATGCTCATCAGCACACCGGAAAAAACTGGCGATATCGAAAGCAAAGCCGAGATGCTCATCACCATTCGCTGGGCTGACCAACACCCAGATGATGTGGATGCGCTGGTGGAAGATCCTCGAGGCGGTTTGGTCTGGTATCACAATCGCGATAGCGGACTGATGCATCTGGACAGAGATGACCGCGGCGTTTTCGCCGACCAAATCAACGTCGATGGCGTCAAGCTGAACAACCCCATTAACCAAGAAACCGTCACCGTACGTGCCACTCAGGCCGGGGAGTATGTGGTCAATTTACTGCACTACAAGTCCAACTATGCAGCCCCGCTGCCGGTGACGGTCAAAGTAGAAAAGCTCAACCCAACGGTCAGTTTAGTGCACTACGACACCGTGGAGCTCACCGGCAGCGGGGATGAAAAAACCGCTGTGCGCTTCACGCTGGATGCCCAAGGCGCGGTGGTCAGCACCAACCAGCGTCCCAAGCGTCTGCTCACCCTAGCCACAGGCAAATCATGACGACCTCACTGCTTTTCCTGGGTCTGTCCTACGCTCTGGTTGCCGCTTTGCTGCTCACCATTTGCATCAGTCTGCCCGGTCGCAGATTGATCAAGATGGGCCTGATCGGTTTGGTCAGTCTTTTCTACGCGGTTACCTGGCTCGGCCATCAGGGGATGTTGGGTTGGCCCACCGCCGAGGACATGCCCCAGTCGTTCCGGGTGCTGTGGATCACCATCGACGAACCGGACAAAACCACCAAGGAGCCCGGCGGCATTTACTTCTGGGTTCGCGCCCTAGACGAGGCTGGCATACCCCAGGGCATACCCAGAGCGCACTACGTGCCGTTTACCGATCAAGCGGCGGAAGAAGCCCAGGCCGCTCTGGGCAAAATGGAAAAAGGCGAAGTCATGAACGGCACGCAATCTCGTAATGCCGTGCAAGAGCGAGGAGACGCACCGGAACGCAAAAACGATTATCGGGGCAACGATCAAATGTCTGGAGATGACGGCTTTCGGCCCACTTTCGAACTGATCGAAGTCGCGCCGCCTACCCTACCGCCCAAAGATTGATCTATCCCTGGCGGGATTCCATCGACCACCTTATTCGCCTATCTCTTTTCCAGGCGGAACGCAGAAACGCAACACAGCACAACACTGGAGCTAAGGGGTCTCATCTTGGGATTTTGTTCTGAGTGATTAGAAGGGTATGTAGCGCCGGGGGCCAGGCTCTGGATACTAAGACTAAGCCAAGGCAACGTTCATCTAAGCGTTGGGCGACGAAGCAGCCCCCTCCAGTACTGCTTCGTCGCTCTAGCTGTTGCTGACCGTTATTGCCAGGTCAGTTGTCCCATTTCGACTTCACCCGCCGCCGCCAAGCGATCCTGCTCTGCTCTGGCCTTCACGTAATGGTGAATCATGGTGGTGTCCTCGTCCGATAACACATCGTCAAAGGCGGCCATGCCGTTGGCTGCCAACAAGCCGTCCTGCACAATCTGATTGAACGCGGTATGGGTGCCTTCACTCATGCGTCGCAGATCTGGGATAGAACCTCCAGACCGCACCGCCAAGCCATGGCAGACCGCACAGTAAGTGTTGTAGTGGCGCTCACCAGCCGCAATCTCATCGTTCGAGGCGGTCAGCTGTGGCTGTACCGGAATGCTGCGATCGCGCACTGTGGGCACGGGCAGCTCGGCGGTGCCACCAACCTTAAAGACCAGCAAACGACCGTAGTTGTTATAGGTTAACGATGCATGCTCCGCCACCGGTGGCAGGGGTTCGCCGCCGAACAGATCACCGCCTCCGGTACCGGTCAAAATCGACAGATACTGTACGCCGTCAATTTCAAAAGTGATGGGCGGTGCCAACATAGAGGTGTAGGTATTGAACTGCCAAAGCGCTTCACCGGTGTCTTTATCGTAAGCAGTCAGCATGCCCAAGGCATCTCCTTGGAATACCAGACCGCCTGCTGAGGACAACACGCCGCCATTCCAATAGTGAGGTATTTCCACAACCCACTTGTCTTCACCGGTCAATGGATCAAAGGCTTTTAGATAGCCTTTAGGTGTGGGCTGATCGGCAATGTTATCCACCACCAGTTGGGTAATACGGCCAAATTCCAGACCGGTATTCCAACCGCCAGCGTTACGCTTATAAATACCAGACTGCTTCCAATCCTCACTTAAACCGTAAATCAGCGGATTATCTTGAGCTGGCAGGTAAACCACACCGGCCTCTTCATCCACAGACATGGCTTGCCAGTTATGCGCGCCTAGAGGTCCGGGCAGCACCCACTTTTCGCGCTCTTCGTAATCCAGTTCGGGATTTTCCACCGGACGGCCAGTTTCTAAATCCACATGGCTGGCCCAGGTCACCGTGGCGAAAGGATTAGCCCGCAACAGTTTGCCGTCAGCACGATCAAGCACATAAAAGAAACCGTTCTTAGGCGCCTGCAACAACACCTTGCGCATTTCGCCATCGACTTCCATGTCTGCCAGCGCGATGTCTTGCACCGCTGTGTAGTCCCAGTTATCCCCTGGGGTGGTCTGGTAGTACCACTTCATCGCGCCGGTATCCGCATCCAGCGCAACCACTGAAGACAAGAATAGGTTATCGCCACCACCGGGAGAGCGAATCACCCGAGTCCAAGGCGAACCGTTACCGACGCCTAGATAGACGTTGTTAAAGTCTGGGTCGTAGACGATGGAGTTCCAGACGGTGCCGCCACCGCCAAATTCCCACCAGCTTCCGCCTTTCCAAGTTGCGGCTGCCGTTTCCATTTCTGGATGTTCGAAGGGCAGTGATGGATCTCCGGGTACGGTAAAGAAGCGCCAAACTTCTTCACCGCTTTCTGCGTCATAGGCTGTTACATAACCGCGAACGCCAAATTCGGCGCCGCCATTACCGATAAACACTTTGCCGTTGGCCACGCGAGGCGCGCCGGTGATGGTGTAAAAACGCGTGCGATCAATCAGCGTATCCACATCCCAAACCACAGATCCGGTGGCGGCATCCAGTGCCACCAAGCGACCGTCTAGGGTGCCGACATAAACACGGCCTTTGTAAACCGCTACGCCCCGATTCACCACGTCGCAGCAAGCTCGACGCGCCCATTCACCGGGCACTTCCGGGTCGTACATCCACTTGGTTTCGCCAGAAATGGCGTCAACGGCGTATACCCGACTCCAGGTGCTGGTGAAGTACATGGTGCCATCAACAACAATCGGCGTGGCTTCTAAAGCCCGGTTGGTGTTCATGTCTTTGTACCAGGCTAGGCCCAGCTGACTCACCGTGTCTTTATTGATTTGCGTCAGCGGCGAATGTCGCTGCTCTTCATAGGTACGGCCAAAGGCCAACCAGTTGCCTGGCTCGCTTTCTGCATTCTTGATCCGTTCATCATCGATGAACGCAGTGCTGGGCGCTATTGCTGCGCCTCCTTCAGCCCCGGCAAGGGTCGCAGAATCGTCTGCGCTTTGGGGCGTTATCACCAAATACGCAACAACAGCTAATACCAGCACGCCCAAAAGGGCTGTCACTTTATTCATTATCCCAATCTCCCGATTACTCCGTACCAGAAGTTACCTCATTCCACATGGCGAATACACCTTCTGCACAGGGGTCAATGTTATGGTCACCAAATCCGCGATGGGCAGCACAAGCACCCTAGGTTGTCTAAGAAAAACCGATAAATTAACGACTTAGGTGCTGGCCACATCCCGCAGCAGATCGGCGGTGCGCAATCGCCAGCCCTTCTCAAAGCGGCTATTCCAAGCCGCGCCCAGGGAGTGTTTTACTGCCTCTCCCAAGGCTTCAAAGTAATCCATGTACATCTTCGGCGACACGCCATAGGCCGAGACGTGGTTGTTGATCTCCCAGCGAAAATAACTCTCTGGGCCTTGAAGCTGATCGTCCATCAGCAGCTCTAAGGTCTGATCCAACATGCGACCACGCATGTGTTCATCTGAGTGACCCATTAACTGCTCGGCTTCTGGGCACAGCTGAAAAAAACGCTGATAGGTAGGCTGCAGCAAATCCACCTCTTGTTCGCTCAGCAATTCGAATGCCTCGATGATCTCTGCGCATCCCCGCCCCGTCACGGTTTCTGACATCGTTTAACTCCCCAAGATTATGATTAAGACTTTGCCGCCCCAGTTAGGCTGGCCGATATTCCGGCACTGGCTCCCCTCGAACAAATGCTTCAATCATGTCGTTAACCGCCTCTGGCTGTTCTTGCTGCACCCAATGGGATACGCCGGGCAAATAACGCAAGGTCAGGTCAGGTACGTAGTTGCCCGTGGTCAGAGTCGTGGTTTTATCCAAGGCCACGTCAGCCTCTCCCCAGACCATCAAGGTGGGTATCTCAATGGGCGTGCGTGGATCCACCCGGGGCCGACTGCGCGCACCGCGCAACAACCCACGATAAAAGTTAATCATCGCGGTGAGCGCTCCGGGTTGAGCGGCGTTGCGACGGTATACCTCTCTGACATCGGTTGGGAACCGACCGGAGTTGGCGGATGTAGACAAAAACATATCGGCAATGGCCTGGGCTTGGTTCCTACCCAACAGATGCTCGGGCAACCAGGGCAACTGAAAGAAAAAGACATACCAGCTCTTTTTTAGCTGGGTCCAGCCAAAGGCATCACGCATGGCTTGGGGGTGGGGCACATTACAAATGATCAACCGCTCCAAGGGCAGCCGCTGGCGCAAGGCAAACTCCCAGGCGATCACCGCGCCCCAGTCGTGAGCAATCAACGTGACTTTTTGCTTGCCACTGGCCTCAATGAGTCTGGCCACATCCTCGACCAATTCGTCTAGACGATAGGCTTGCACCCCCTGGGGTCGACTGCTGCCCGCGTATCCGCGCAGGTTGGGGGCCCAGGCGGTAAAGCCCAGATCAGCCAACATGGGCAACTGATAACGCCAGGAAAAACTGTGCTCAGGAAAACCGTGCAAGCAAAGTGCTAACTCGTCTCCGTCCCCGCATTGATCGACTTCAAAGTGCAGTCCATCTCTCACATCGATAGTCGAGGTACTGATGCGGGGGTCACCCAACGAGGCCGGTACGATATCCATGGTTTTCTCCCGATTTCAGATTCCGATTAACCTGCCGCCCATGTATGGGTTGGGGGGTTGGTTAGGCTGTTGGTCTGATCCCTGTCATCACCCACAGCGGGTCAGCCCCAAGGGGCGAGCGGTCATGAAAAGCGATCTCATCAAACCCCGCCTGTCGCAAACAGTAGCCTACCAATTTCATTTTGTCGTCACGCTCCATACCTTGAAAAGCAGCAATGGCTTTGGTGGGAAACAAGCGATGAGACATGCAGATGGCGATGGCGCCGCCGGGTTTTAGGGCGGCCAGCACCGACTGCAAAACCTCAACTGGCTGCACCAGGTACTGAATGGACACAACAATGAGCGCTCGATCAAAGCTGGCGTCTGCATACGGCAGCCGTGGATTTTGATTCAAATCCTGCACGCACCACTCCGACAACTGAGAGTTCGCCGCCAACTCTTGGGCGTTCATGCCTAAACCTGCCGTTCGACTGCGAGGCACCTCTTCGGGCAGGTGGGATATCCAGGATGACATCAAATCCAAAACGCTGGCGTCGGCGGGAATAAACTCTCGATAAAATTCCGTGACTGCGGCCATGGTGGCCTCATCAATATGAGCCACCATCCGCGGATGCTCATAAAACACATCGTCTGGCTCGGTATCGGCTCGTTCAAACCAAAAACCGGGCAAACCGTAGTAAGTCTCTTGGGCGTTTTCCTGAGTCACCGCATTCTCTGTTGCTTAGGTGGCCCCATCTTAGTCCTATTGCTCAATCGCGGGCATGGGCTAGCTAACCGGGTTAACAATAGTCTCAACTCCCCTCCAACCCACGTAATCGCCTGGAAAAGACCGTGCGAAGGCCCGGTAAAGGACGAAAAGCACCGGTCGAAATGTCTCGGCTAGTTGGGCCAGTAAATAAACTCATCCCCAGGCTGGTAGCTTTGAGTGCCATCTTTATCAATCAGTTGCGGCCCATTCATGGCGCTAGGCCACATGGGCTCAGCCTGTTCGGCATTGTGGGCAGCCAGCAAACGTTTCAGCAGGGCAACCTGATCCGGACGCTGTGAGGCTAGATTCACTTGCTCGGTGGGGTCTTGAGCCAAATCAAACAGCCAGACTTGTTCTTTCGGTTCTCCCTCCATTTCTTCCGGCACTTCAGCGCGAATCAACTTCCAGTCCTGATGCCGCACGGATTGATGATGCCCTTGACGCCAAAACAAGGTCTCATGGGGCCTGCCTGGCGCAGTGCCTGTGACATAGGGAACCAGGTCCACGCCATCCAGCACCCGGTCTGTCGGCACAGGTGCATCCGCTGCCGCGGCGATGGTTTGGAACAAGTCCACGTGGTGCACTGGCGCCGTCAATTGACTGCCCGATGGAATTCGCACCGGCCATTTAGCCAAGTAAGGAACATGGGTGCCGCCCTCAAAATGATTGAGCTTCCAGCCGCGAAACGGTTTGTTGATATCCGGCAGCCCAATGTACTGAGCGCCGCCATTGTCACTGGTAAATAAGATCAGCGTATTTTCCGTCAAGCCATGCTGCTCTAACGCCTGAGTAATCATGCCGATGCTGCGATCCACCGCGCGAATCATGCCCGCATAAACCCGCAGATGGTGATCTTCGATATGGGCCAGAGCCTCATAGTCCTGCCGGGTGGCCTGTAATGGGTTATGAATACCCCAGTGGGAGAGAAACAAGAAAAACGGTCGGTTTTTGTTGTTTTCAATCACCTTCACCGCCTCGCGGCTGTAGTAATCCGTCAGATAACCATCGGGCTCAAAACGCTCGCCGCCGTTAAATTGGGCAACGTACTGGGCCGATGCCCAAACCATCTTTTCAATGCCTTGATCCGGACGTTTAGCGTTCACCACGTCCGGGTGATCTTCGGGTTGATACAGAAGCCCAGCCATGTAAAGAGATTCGTCAAAACCCTGATCTTCAGGCCGCATGCCATTTTCTGCACCCAAGTGCCATTTGCCGATGTGCACGTTGTGATAGCCGCGCTCCTTAAGTACTTCAGCAATGGTGATCTGCTCACTGGGCATGCCTAAGAACTGCATCTCTGGCAGTTCTTCAGCGATCTCCATATCGACAAAAGTCCGCAGCGGCACCTCCCCTGCTTCTTGCTGCATCCAATCGAAGATTCTTGGCCCCACCTTAAAGATCGGGGTGAATTCAAAACCGAAACGCGTGGAGTAGCGGCCCGTCATCATGGACGCCCTAGACGGCGCGCACACCGCATTGGCGGCATAACCCTGGGTGAAGGTCACTCCCTGATGAGCCAAGGCGTCGATGTTGGGTGTCATCAGAGAACCGTCGGCAGCCCCGCCGTTGTATAAAGAGATATCGTTGAAACCCATAT
>JAYOSS010000006.1:12547-25969 GCA_038139355.1 Gammaproteobacteria bacterium | reverse complement strand
CCCATATCGTCGGTCATCACCAGAATGATGTTCGGTGGCCGTTCAGTCGGCGGCAGTTCCGCTTCGCTTGGGCCTGACTGCCATTCAACGGGTTGATTGGGACCGATGGGCGAGGTTAACCCAGACACAATCGGCACCGCCCAGACCAGCACGCTGACTTTGTTTTGCCAAGCCACAGCCCCCAAAAGGGCTACAACTGCCACCGTCCAAACCAGTTTTTTCATGCTCTCCCCTTGCCAAACCCTTGCCGCCCAATTACCTTAAACTAATGTCGATCATTATTTTGCGCAAGCCCACATCGCGTATTTTGTCCCGTTTTTAGGAGCACTTATGGCCTCAACAGAACCCCTGCTATTCAAAGGCGTCCCGGGCTCGCCCTACACCCGCAAAATGCTGGCGTACCTGCGCTACCGGCACATCCGCTACCAGTTGTTGATCGGGGATCAGGCGTCGCATATGAACCTGCCAGAAGCCAAGGTGCATCTGCTGCCGACGTTTTATCTGCACAACGACCAGGGCCAGTTGGAAGCCGCAGTGGATTCGACGCCGTTAATTCGCCGCTTTGAAGCGGAGTTCCCGGGGCGCAAAGCGATACCCAGCAACCCGGTATTGGGCTTCATCAATGACCTGCTCGAAGACTATGGCGACGAATGGCTGACCAAGGCCATGTTCCACTACCGCTGGTATTACGCAGATGACATCGCTACCGCCGGCAAAATTCTCCCGCGCTGGTCGAACAATGGGCAATCCGAGGAAAAACTGGCGGAACTGGGGGATTACATATCTCAGCGCCAGATATCCCGGCTGTACGTTGTTGGCTCCAATGACACCACGGCACCGGTGATTGAGGCCAGCTATCAGCGGTTTTTGGGCATTTTCGACCAACTGCTACAACGGCACCCCTTCGTGCTGGGGGACCGGCCGAGCAGCGCCGACTTTGCGATATACGCGCAACTCACCCAATTGGCAAAATTCGACCCCACGCCCATGAAGCTGTGTTTGCAACAGGCGCCCCGTGTACACGCCTGGACGGATATTGTCGATGACCTTAGCGGCCAACCCGCAACGGACGAAGACTGGATAGAGCCCGCGGAAATACGCCAGCACCTGGGCGAACTGCTGAGCGAAGTTGGCAAGGTTTACATCCCCGCCCTGTTGGCCAACAACGCTGCTATAGAAGCTGGCCAGGAGGACATGAACACCACCATCGACGGCCAGCCCTGGACACAGCCAACCTTTCCGTACCAAGCCAAATGCCTGCAGGCGCTCAGACAGAGCTACTTCAGCCTAGATCCCGCTGACCGCGAAGGCGTAGACACCGTCTTGCGGGGTACAGGCTGCGACGCCTTCCTTGAAAGCAGCTAGCAAAAGGTTAAGGGACGGCTAGATAGATGAGACTAACAACGCGCTTAAGATCCATAGTGATGCGAGCCATGGCCTCGGAGCGGCTGCTAACCATGCGTCAGCGCAGGGCGCGACGGCGACGCGAGGCTAGCGGCCAACCGCCCACGGTTCTGTATTTTCATCAGGCAGACGATCCCTACAGCTTCATCATGGCCCAGCAGCTGCAGCGTTTTGCTCGTGGCATCCGCGTACCCATCAAGGCGCACCTCGTGAGCGCTCCCAAAGATGCGTACAAGGGCGATGCCCAGCGGTTCGATGCATGGGCTCTGACCGATGCTGCGGACATAGCACCTTATTTGGGTGAGGCCCTACCTATCCCCCAGGGCCATCAGGCTCCAAGCCTGCCGGCACCAGATCAAGTGCAGGCAGCCAATGGGCTGTTAGCCGACAAACTCGGCCAGGACGATTTTTTCCACCATGCACACCAGATCGGGCTGGCGCTTTGGGGACACGAGCATCAAACCATCAGCCAGTCTGATCTCATGAGGGGCGAGACCACGGTACAGGCGGGAACCCAACTGCGCGACAGCCTAGGACACTTCTTAGGAGGCACTCTATATTTTGATGGTGAGTGGTTCTGGGGCGCAGACCGACTAGCAAGACTTTGGGAGCGGCTCCAAGCAGAGGGCTATGGTTTGGCGGACACCGAACCGTTTGATCCCTTTGCAGCAGCTTCCCTGCAGCGCCTGACCATGGACCAGCCCGTGGACCAAAACATCAACCTCGAATACTTCCCGTCCTTGCGCAGCCCCTATACAGCCATCGCTCATGCCGCCGTTGTGGATCTGGTTCGACGGGGCAATGTTGCGGTACAGCCGCGCCCAGTCATGCCCATGTTGATGCGCGGGGTTACCGCACCCCGGGCCAAGCAGCAGTACATCATTAGCGACTGCGCCCGCGAAGCCCGATCCAAGGGCGTGGCCTTTGGCAACTTTGTCGACCCCTTCGGAGAACCGGTGCGACGAGGATTCCAATTGTTCCCCGCCGCGCTGGCTCAGGGCAAGGCCATGGAATTTATTGGCGCCTATTTGAGCGCGGCCTTCGCCCAAGGCATCGACATCGATTCCCAGCGCGGCCTGGCTCAGGTGGTCAACAATGCAGGTCTCACCTGGGAAGCCACCGTTGATCACCCAGATAACGCTGCTTGGACCCAGGTACTGGACAATAACATCGAGACCATGCTTGATGCGGGGCTTTGGGGCGTCCCGAGCTTTCGAATCAGCAGCCCCGGGGAGCCCGATTTTTGCTGTTGGGGTCAGGATAGACTATGGCGAGTGGAGGATGAGATTGCCCGCCGCCATGCTCGAACCAGCTAGCGCGGGTCTGGCATTACCGCGACACTAAGCCGGACAGCCACCCAATACGCTGAACAACTCACGGAAAGATTGCCTCATGAAACGTAAAGCCCTCGTAACCATCATCACCCTAACGATTATTCTGGGTCTTGGAGCAACGCTCTATCGAACTCCAGGGGTACAAGATTTTGTTCTCAAAAGGGCCGCCACAGCAGCGCTGTCTGTTGCCGTTGAGCCTTTTGATGGCTTGCGCGCGGTGGTTTGCGGCAGCGCGTCACCCCTAGGCCAGTCCATGGATCGGGCTCAGGCCTGCATTGCCGTGGTAACCCCGGAACACCTATTCCTCGTCGATGTTGGCGCGCGCTCGCCGGTGCGCATCGCCCAAGCCCGCTTACCCCTCGCCCGCCTAAACGGCGTGCTGCTAACCCATTACCATTCAGATCACATCGCCGCACTACCCGACATCAATCTTCAATCCTGGGTAGCGGGCCGAACCGAAGCACTAAGCGTCTATGGGCCCACAGGGATTGGCCGCGTAGTCAACGGCTTTAATGAGGCCTACGCCCTAGACCGAGGCTATCGCAGTGCCCATCACGGCGAAGATTTGTTGCCACCGAATATCGGCCCGATGGAAGCCGTACAAACAACCCCTGGCGTGGTCTGGCAAGACGAATCCATGACCGTAACCACTTTCAAAGTTGAGCATGACCCCATCGATCCCGCCGTGGGCTATCGCTTTGACTACAAAGGGCGGTCGATTGTCGTCAGCGGAGACAGCAACGCAGTGGAGAGCTTATTCACCGCCGCACAGAACGCCGATGTGTTGTTCCATGACGCCTTGGCTCGACACTCACTGGATATCACCGTGGACGCTCTAGCCGCCGCCGGACGATCCCGAGTGTCTCAGGTAGTCAGCGACGTTCACGATTATCATGCCGACTCCCGCACGCTGGAAGCGGCCGCTGAAGAGGCGGGCATTGCGCAACTCGTGCTCTACCACTTGGTGCCAACTCCAGCCAACGGATTCGCCGAAACCATGTTCCGGCGCGGCCTCAAGAGCGACACCATCCTCGCCACTGACCTGCAAGTCTTCGACTTACCGTTGAACTCGGATCAAATTATCGTCCAATGACCCCTCACCTTTACTGAGCGCAACGTTATTACCTGCTAACCTTGTTCCTGGCATCCAAGGGAGGCGGCAATCGTCAACGAGATAAGCAAGCTCAAGACAGAATTTTGCCGGGCTCCCATGCACACCGAATCATCAAACCACTGGTCTGGGTAGCGTCATCGCCCGTCATCTAAGGACAAAGTACCGATGAAAATTACCGCCCTTGAAACCTTCATCGTCGCGCCGCGCTGGTGTTTTCTAAAGATCTCCACCGATGAAGGCATCAGCGGCTGGGGCGAACCCGTGCTCGAGGGCCGCGCTCACAGTGTCGCCGCCACCGTAGCCGAGCTGGCTGACTACCTGATCGGCGAAGACCCCCTGCAAATTGAACGGCATTGGCAAACCCTCTACCGCGGCGGTTTTTATCGCGGCGGCGGCATTCACATGAGCGCCATCGCGGGTATCGACCAGGCCCTTTGGGACATCAAGGGCAAATTCCATGATGCGCCCATTCATCAACTGTTAGGCGGACAGGTACGAGATCGCATTCGCGTATATGCCTGGGTTGGCGGCGATCGTCCCGCGGACATCGTTAGCAGCGCCCAACAGGCCATCAAGGACGGTTTCAAAGCCACCAAGATGAACCTCACCGAAGAAATGCAGATTGTGGACAGCCACAGCAAAATCGACGATGCCGTGGCGCGCATCGCTCACCTGCGCGAAGCGGTTGGCAGTAACCTAGACATTGCCGTGGATTTTCATGGCCGTGTGCACGTACCCATGGCTAAAGCCCTGATTAACGCCATCGAACCCTACTCGCCGCTGTTTGTCGAAGAACCCGTTCTGAGTGAGCACCTGGACGCTATGGCTGAGCTGCGCCGCCACACCCACATCCCAATCGCCACGGGGGAACGATTGTTCTCTCGCTTTGATTTCAAAGGCCTTTTCACCCTCGGCGCCGCGGACATTATTCAGCCGGACTTGTCTCATGCCGGCGGCATCACTGAGTGCAAAAAAATTGCAGATATGGCGGAAACTTGGGATATCGCATTGGCGCCTCACTGCCCTCTTGGGCCCATCGCCCTCGCCGCATGTTTGCAGGTAGATGCTGTGTGCCAGAACGCGTTTATTCAGGAGCAAAGCCAAGGCATTCACTACAATCAGGCCAATGACCTAACCCATTACTTAACAAACCCAGAGGTCTTCAACTTCAGCGACGGTTTCGTGCAGATACCAACGGGCCCGGGGCTGGGCATCTGTGTTAACGAAGACGCCGTGCGTCAGCGCGCCGCTGAAGGCCATCGCTGGCGCAACCCAATTTGGCGACATCCAGACGGCAGCATCGCCGAGTGGTAGCGCCCCAAACACATCTATTGATCGATTAGGAGAGGAATTTATCGTGAGCAACGTTGCATTTATTGGTCTTGGCAACATGGGCAGCTGCATGTGCGCCAACTTAGCCGCCGCAGGACACCAAATCAGAGCCTTTGACTTAAATCCGCAAAGTGTGGCGGATGCAGTGGCTGCCGGTGCTACCGCTGCCGAGGATATCGCCACCTGCGTCAGCGACGCAGAATTCATCATCACCATGTTGCCCGCCGGGGCCCATGTACACTCGGTCTACTTCGATGCCGATGGCGTACTTGCCCACGCCAGTTCATCTGCGCTACTGATCGATTGCTCCACCATTGCCGTGGACGAGGCTCGCAGCGCAGCAACCCAAGCCCAAGCTCAAGGCTTTAGCACCCTGGACGCACCAGTCTCCGGCGGGGTTGCCGCGGCGAAGGCTGGCACCCTAACGTTTATGGTAGGCGGCGCAACGTCCGACTTCGACAAAGCCAAAGCACTGCTGTCCGATATGGGCCAGAACATTTTTCATGCCGGGCCTTCGGGCAACGGCCAAGCCGCGAAAACCGCTAACAACATGTTGCTTGGCATCTCCATGATCGCCACCTCGGAAGCGTTTAATCTGGCGGCAAAACTGGGGCTAGATGCACAAACTTTTTTCGACATCTCCTCCAAGGCATCAGGTCAGTGCTGGTCCATGACTTCCTATTGTCCTGCGCCGGGTCCAGTGCCCGCCTCGCCAGCGAACAACGACTATGAACCCGGATTTGCGGTAGCGATGATGCTCAAAGATCTGCGCTTAGCCCGGGATGCCGCCGCCAGTGCCGGCGCGCAAATCAATTTCGGCCAGCAAGCGGAGCAAATCTACGCAACCCTGGACGAGCAAGGCCTAACCGGCAAAGATTTTTCCGTGGTGATGCGGCATATCGAAAATGCCTAAGCGAGCTTGCTAGGCGTCTAGGTTTTGCAATATCAGGCTTAACCTAGACGACAGCGAAGTCTCTTGAGATGTCGCTCGAGAGGCCGCTTGCGAAGACTCCTTAGCGGACAGCAGTCCGACCAAAGCGTCAATTAACTCGTCCAAGAACCGATCGCTTTCAGGGCCATGAAAGGCGTCAGGTTGGTGGGAATGGACGTACATAGAAACACTCACAAATCGGATGGCAGACTCCAGCCGTCGGTTGTAACTGTCCGCGTCCAGGTGGGCCAGCCTGGGGCGCAGCAAACCAGCAATTTGCCGATCGGTTTCACCGTCGCCACGGCGCACGGTGGTCAACACCGGCGTATCACCGGAGGCAAGAGATAAGCTAAACGCGCGTATGTAATAGCGAAAATCCTCGTGCAGCCGCCCCAGCGCAAACGTCGGCGCCACCATCAGATAGGCGACGTCATGCAAGGTTGGTTTTTGCGTGCGCTGCATCAGCTCTTGCAGACAAACCCGCCGGGCAGCAACGATCTGCTCATCGCGGAAGCGATGGGTAGCGGCGACCAAACCTGCCAGGTTCTTGAAATGGTATTGCAGCGCCGACTCGTTCTTCTGGCCCGCCAGCTCATTGATTTCTCGAATGGTGACGTGGGCCGGGCCCTTCTCGGCAAACAGGCGCTCAGCGGCGCTGATTAACGCACGGCGCGTGGCCTGACCGCGACTTTCCTTGATTTGTACTGATTTCTCCGCCAACAAACTTCCTTAAGCCAGAACCGCTGAACCCCAGACGTTATAACCCGCTATCTTGGGCGTTTGCGGCAGGTACATGCCCTGCCAAGCCGTCACCGACAACGCGCTGCTATCCAGCAAGGCGCGAATATTGCGATTGATGTGACAACCACCGGCGATTTTACCCCACAGGCCATCCAGCCGGTTTTGCCAAACCTGTACCGAGGCATCTGGCGCGAGGGCGTGTTCAGCAATCAGTACCAAACCACCGGGCACCAGCACCCGAGCGACTTCGGCCAAGGCTCGCTGCGGGTCGGGAATGGTGCACAACGTATAGGTAATCACGGCACTATCAAAGGAGTTGTCAGCAAAAGGTAGCTCCTCGGCGCTGGCTTCACAGTATTCGATGGGCACCTGAGCCAAGGCGGTTTTGCTCTGCGCCAAGGCCCAGCTCTCTCGACTGGGATCGACCCCTACCACCGAGCTCACCGTGGTGCTGGAATAGTAGGCGGCATTCAGACCCGCACCAATGCCCAACTCCAAGACTCGACCTCGAGCCATAGGCACTACTTTTTGCCGCTGCCGCAATACTGCCGGTGCGCCACAGGCGCAGTTGATAACCCGGGGTAAAACGTATTTTTCGTATAGTGACGCCACGTTAGTCCTCTACCGTTGCCCGCTTGGGTGACCCTTATCCATGGAATATGCCATAAACCAACGACGCGGATACTCCCCAAAGCACCAAGCCAAAAACGATGTCTAACTTACTTTGGTGGCGCTGCAGCCAAGCCGAGAGCAGTCCCCCGCCCACCAACATCGCAACCGCTGCGTACCACAATCCGTCGATCAAACCCGCCAGGGTCGCCGCAAACACCTGTTCCAACAGCGGTTGCGTGGGCGTCAAAAACTGACTGAACACCGCAAGGAAAAAAATCACAATCTTGGGGTTTAGAAAAACAATCAAAAACCCATCCCGAAAATACGCTGTTGAAGCTGCCGTAGCATCTTGAGCCTGCCGCCCAGATTCCTGAGGATCTGGGTGCAAACCCCCTCGAATCATTAACGTACCCAGGTAACACAAGAAAACGATGCCAGCCAGCTGGATCGCCAGCATGATGGTCTGCATGTGCAAAAGCACGGTGGCGACACCAAACACCACCGCTAAAGCGTAAATCCACACGCCCAGGCCATGAGCCAAGGCCACCTGCAAACCCGCCATCGGACCAGCACGCATGGCATGACGCATCACCAAGGCCAGGCTGGGACCCGGCGAAGCCGCTCCCGCAAACAGCGTGAAGGCCAGTAACAACCAAGAAATCTCACCCATGATGGTCAGCCCTTTGGATCATTGCGGATTCAATCCTATGGTGAGGGGATCGTATCGATACAAGCCGTCCATGGCGTGCTGGCCCGCTCGAGAAGCCGCACGATCACGCATCCAAGCTTTGATTCCGGACAGGTGGAACACCCGGGCATTGCGCCGGGAACCTCGCTGGACTCCGGCGGTTCGAGCTTTGCGCAAGCTGGCATAGCGGGTTAACGCGTTCGCTGCCGTCCCGCCTTGATTCAAACAGTTCGTCAATATCGCCGCATCTTCGATAGCCATGGCGGCGCCTTGGGCCATAAAGGGCAGCGTAGGATGACAGGCATCCCCCAGCAAGCTGATACGGCCCTGTCCCCAGGCCTGCATGGGTGGCCGGTCAAATAGCCCCCACTGAAACAGCGTCGCTTCGTCTGCGCCGCCCAGCAATGCCTGCAACGACTCATGCCAACCACGAAAATCCGCCTTCAGTTCAGCCAACGACCCGGGCTCGGTCCAGGACTCGGCGTGCCAGACAGGTTTCTCCACCACGCAGACGCAATTCACGTAGCGACCTGCGCTAACCAGATAATGTACAAAGTGTTTGCCCGGCCCCCACCAGACCGACACCTTGGGCTGCACCAGTTCCTCAGGTAAGCGCTCCGCTGGCACCAGCACCCGCCAAGCCACGTTGCCGGTAAAGTCAGCCTGCTGCTCTCCCCAAAGTGCGGCCCGCGTATTCGAGTGAATGCCGTCCGCGCCGATCATGACATCACCGCGGAAACTCTGTTCTTGGGTCTGCAAAACCACCTGATCCGCGCTTTGCTCAAAAGTCTCAACCCGCTCCCCCAGATTTATCTGAATGTTGGGCTGCTGCTGGGCTGCTTGCGCCAAAACCGCCAGCAAATCGCCCCGATGCACGTGGTAATACGGGGCGCCATAACGCGCCAGGGCAATGTCTCCCAACGGCGTTTGGGAAATCAGGCGACCGCTGCGCCAGCTGCGAATTTCCGTGCGCTGGGGCAAAACCCCAATGTCCTGCAAGGCCTGACCAAGCCCAAGGCTGATTAACACCCGAGAAGCGTTGGGCGAGAGCTGAATGCCTGCCCCGGCCTCCACAAAGGCCGACGCTTGTTCAAACAGATTTACCTGATGCCCGGCACGGGCAAGACATAACGCGGCGGTCAGACCACCAATGCCACCACCCGCCACAGCGACCTTCAGTGATGGACTCAACTGCCGGATACCCGTCTATCCACACCCGCCCAAAACGGCTCGCGCAGATCTTTGCGTTTAATTTTACCCACCGGGCTTTTGGGCAAAGGATCCGTGGTGATGGTAACGCTGCCAGGCTTTTTGTAAGAACCCAGATCCGCACTCACCAACTCTATCAAATCCTCTTCGGTGAGCGTGGAATCCGCCGTCACCACGCACAGGGCGTGAGGGGTTTCGCCCCATCGCTCGTGGGGTATACCAAACACCGCTACCTCTACTACCTCCGGGTGACCTGCCAGCACATTCTCCAGCTCTGCAGGCCAAATATTGAAACCACCAGAGATGATCATGTCGTCTGCCCGATCCACCACGTACAGGTAACCGTTTGCGTCCAGCTTCCCCAGATCTCCAGTCTTGATCCAACCGTCAATCATCCGCTCTGCGGTGGCTTCCGGGTTGTTCCAAAATTGGCTCATCATGCCGTCCGAGCGAGCCACAATTTCGCCTACTTCATTGGCAGACAGGGGCTTATTGTCCTCGTCCCAAATTTCCACTTCCGCAAACGGCAGGGCCAAGCCACAAGCTCGCAGGGGATTGGATCCTTCAATTTGGGCAAACCACTGAGCCGAGTTCATCATAGAAATGGGCAGCACCTCGGTTTGACCATAACCTTGGTACAGCACGTCGCCAAAGACCTCTCGTGCCGCGAGGGCCGTGGCGTCTTGAATGGGAGCTGCCGCCACCAGCAAGCATTTGAGCGAAGAAAAATCCCTGCCACGAGCGCCGTTATCGTGCACCACCGCATTCACCATGGTGGGGACCATAAACGCAAAGTTAATGCCCTCCTGCTCAATCACATCCAGCGTATGCCCGGTTTCAAAGTGATCGAGCATGATGTTGCAGCCTCCAGACAGCCAGATCGGCAAGTACTGATACCCCGAGCCGTGGGAAATCGGGCCCAGATGCAGGCACTTATCTCCGGGCTCCACCGGTGGGAAGGTATAAAACCAATCGCGCCCTGCCGCCAACCAAGCTTTGTGGGTATAGGCGACGCCTTTGGACAAACCCGTGGTGCCGCCGGTGTGCCGAATAATGAAATAGTCCGAAGGCGATACCGCCACGTCCGGATCCTGATTCGATTGGGCAGCCAACCACGCTTCATAGCCCTCGTCCCGCACAAAGATGCGCTCTAAGTCAGGCAACTCGTCGTCTAGCCCTTCCACCTCGTGGGCATGGTTGGCACTGACCAGCAACATCCGGCAGTTGGTATGACCCAGCATATGTGTGTGCGCAGGGCGCCCGTTGCGCGGATACAAAGGTACCCGAACCAAGTTCGCAATGGCCGCTGCTTGAAACAGATCCGCCGCTTCCACCGAGTTATCTTCCAGCACACCCACCCGGTCACCTGGCTGCAGGCCCATGGCCAACAAACCGTTAGCCAGTCGTACTCCCCGCTCCCATGCCTGAGCAAAGGTCAGGCGCACATGGTTATGTACGATGGCTTCCCGATCACTGTAATGCTGTGCGGCGCGGCGCATAAGCGTGCGAACATCCATAACAACTCCCTATCCAGATGGGCTTTGGCCGTTGCTCAGATGCTACCTATCGACTGCATCGATTTACAGCGCGCTGGCGACAGAGACAAGATGGCGGGAGGTTTGCCGACGTAACGGGATGCTGACACTATTTACCTGTGTGCCCTTCTAGGTCGGCAAGAGGCGCCGTGAAGAGAAGCGGAGTACAAAGAGCCTGTCTAAAAAGACTAGGATTAATGAGAGACGAAATGAAACGGAACACTTTTTGGCTAGTCGCGCTATTGGGACTACTCTGCAGCGGCAACATCTGGGCGGAGGCTGCGATGAACAACAACCCAACCGACATCTACAACTATTACGCCATGCCAGAGGGCCTTGGCACCTCTGGCCAACCCACACCGGAACAGTTCGCCGCCATCAGATCCGCCGGATTCGATGCAGTGATTAATTTGGCCATGCCGAATTCAGACAACGCGCTTGCCGATGAAGGCCGCTTGGTGACCGACCAAGGCATGACCTACATCAACATTCCCGTGCCTTGGGAAAGTCCAAACGCCCAGCATCTGCAGCAGTTCTTAGGTGTGATGGACACGCTACGTGGGCAAGACATGCAGGTTTGGGTCCACTGTGCCGCCAATTACCGGGCCTCTGCCTTTACCTATCAATACCTGACCCAACGCAAGGGCTATTCCGCTGAGGAAGCCAGCACGCCGCTGTTAAAGGCCTGGCTGCCTGACATGGACGACAATTGGCGGCAAATTTACGACATGACATCAGCCAAGCGTTCAAACCAGTGAGACAGCTCCAACCAACTGACAGCCAGCTACTGGCCGATGCCCACGGTCTGCTGCCCGAGCTGACCCGGCGCAGCCGAGAAATTGACGAGCTTCGCCATCTACCTCAAGACTTGGCCCAAAACATGGCGGACCTCGGTTTTTATCGCCTGGTGGCGACAGAGGATCTTGGCGGTCTAGGCATTGCCCCGGATGTGTTTTGTCAAATCTGTGAAACCCTCGCCACCGCTAACGGCTCCGCTGCCTGGTGTATTTTTATCGGTGCTACATCGCAATATCTGTTTGGCGCGCTGCCAGAATCACAGCTGCAAACCATGCTGGAAAACCCCAACGTCATCACCAGCGGGGTTTTTGCCGACAGCGGCACTGCGCTGTTCCAGGAGCGCGATGGCGCCCCTGGCTACCTCATCAACGGACATTGGCGATGGGGTTCAGGATGCCGCAACGCCGCCTGGATCTCCGGTGGTATTCACGAGATCGACGCAAGCGGCCAAGCCATAGACCGCCCAGCACCACTGACCCGGGCGTTCTTCACACCCGAAGAAATTGAGATTGCCGACAATTGGCATGTCTCGGGCATGCGCGGATCTGGCTCCAGCGACTACGTTGCCAAGGACGTATGGTTACCAGCCCAGCGCCTGGCTGGGGACATTAAGGACACCGCCCACGCCAGCAAACCCATCTACCAGTTCCCAAAGTTCGCCTTGCTAGGGCTACCCATTGGCGCCATATGTCTGGGTATGGCCCGAGCTAGCCTGAACGAGGTCATCCGCGCATCCCAAGAAAAAACGCCTCAAGGCAGCCGACGCCCTCTGGCTCTGCGACCGTCACTGCACATTGATCTGGCCACTGCAGACGCAGCGTTAAGCGCCGCCCGAGCCTATTTTTATCAAACGATTGAAGTGGGCTGGGCCGCGGCACAGCAAGCTCCGGGCTCCCTAGAAGAGCGTCGGCAAATGCGCACCGCCAACGTGCATGCGGTCAACACCGCCATCGACGTCATCGACCAGATGTACCGAGTCATGGGGGGCACATCGGTCTACCAAAGCTCTTGCCTACAGCAACACTTTCGCGACGTGCATGTCGCTGCAGCCCACATGATGGTGGGCGAGCCTGTGATGGAATTGGCGGGACGGGTTATGCTTGGTCTGGACGATCAGGCGATGGGTCTGTAGCCGCCCTACAGCACGACACCCGCGCATAACGCCCAACACAATCAAGAATAAGGAGAGGGCTTTGACCCCAGCACTAACCTTCGGACTGGCAACGCCCAGCAACCTTTGGACCCTAGACTGGCCCCAGCGCCAACAGACCGTGGCACAAATCGCCGACTCTGGGTTTGATCACATTTTCATGGCCGACCACGTGTCTTTTCGCAATGGTTCCGGCACCGATGGTTTTGTTGAAGTGGCGGCGCTGTCCCAACTGCATCCAACCTTGGGCGTTATGACGGGCATTTACCTGCTGCCCCTGCGCCACCCACTGCCCATCGCCCGGCAATTGGCCACCATGGCCAACCTGGCGCCAGGCCGCATGATCTTTGGCGTTGGCATCGGCGGCGAAGATCCCCACGAGCTGGAGGTTTGCGGGGTTAATCCTAAACGGCGGGGGCTACGAGCCAATGAATCCTTGGCCATCATCAAAGGCCTGCTCGCTGGCGATACGGTGACGTTTGCCGGCCAAGAATTTGATATCCAAGAAGCCATAATTCGACCCAAACCCAAACAACCCATTCCCGTCGTGGTGGGCGGCCGTTCGGATGCAGCC
>JAYOSS010000006.1:0-12537 GCA_038139355.1 Gammaproteobacteria bacterium | reverse complement strand
CACGGCGAATTTTGGCGAAGGCTGGCTGGGGGTTTGGTGCTCCCCGGGACGCTTTGCCCAAGCGGTGGCCAGCGTACAAGAACAGGCCGAAGCCTTTGGGCGTAGCGATGTGAGCTGGATGCACGGCTACCAACCCTGGGTGGGCTTGGACTTTAACGACGAATCCGCGGCCCATGAGGCGGTTAAAACCGGCATGGAAGCGTTTTATCGCATTCCATTCGAGAAATTCGAACGCTACACACCCAGCGGTACGCCCTCCCAAGTCGCCGAACAACTGGCCCCCTATATCGAAGCCGGAGCCAGCCTGTTCAACCTAAAAGTCTGTGCGCAAAACGCCGAGGAAGAAGTGGCCCTAGGCGCTGATCTGGCCGCAGAATTGCGGCGTCTTGGCGTTGCTGCCGGCAGCTAGTCCACCATTCTAGGCTTTGACCTAGGCCCAAAGGTCACCACCGGGCTTTCTTGATAGCCATAGCGCACTGCCTTGGCCTCAACCTGATCTTGCTGGCTGGCTGGCCAAGGGATAGAACCTGAATAGAGCGCCCATGAAGCATCGTCTCCAGATACTCGATAAGCGATAGAAGCGCCTGGGGTGGGTGAATGCAGCAGCAAACGCTGGCCCTGTACTTGGAATGCCGGCGGCTGCGTCAGAGGTTGCTGACCGCCCGGCCACAAGGCCTCCATCATGTCTTCTTCAGCCATCGAGCTGGCATCCCCAACATCGGCCAACCATTGATCCATGGCTTGGCTAAGTCGCTTCAACGTGGCTTGATGACTGGAACGTCCAGCCAGATTGACCAATTCCTGAGGATCTTCCTGTAAGTCATAAAGTTCCTCTGCCGGGCGAGGCGCATCAAAGTAGAACTGCTGCTGGGGCGCTAGGGTTCCGGCGGCATTGCCCTGCCACAGCGCCTGCATCACGGGGAACATGTCGCGAAAGGTCAGGGGCCGGTAATAAGCCAGATCGGGCAAATAGTTGCGAATGTACTTGTAACGCTGATCTCTCACCGCCCGCACATAGTCCGGCACCGAATCCATACGATCGCGGCCCGCAAAGACGTATTGCTGGGATTCGTCAGCGATCAGCAGCGCACGGCCCTGGATAAAGTCCGGTGGTGTAATCCCTGCCAGCGCCAATACAGACGGCGCTAAATCCACCATGGAAATCAGCCGCGAATCTACCTGACCGGCACGCTCTTCACCGGGCAAGCGCAGGATCAACGGGATACGCAAACCACTGTCGTAAACACTGCGCTTTGCTCTGGGCAACCCGTCGCCGTGATCGGTAGTCCAAATCACCACAGTGCTGTCCAGTAAGCCGTCCTCGCGCAGGTTCGCGAGCACTTGCCCTACTTGGGTATCCATAAAATGCACATTGTCATAGTGCTGGGCTATGGACTGCCGGACTTGGAGTACGTCTGGATAATAGTCCGGCACCGACACCGTTGCAGGATCGGTCACCTTTGCCACCGCGGCTTCTCGGGCCGCAACCAGCCGAGTGACCATGGCGCCCAGCGGGCCCTGGCCTTGGGTCTGGGGCGTAGCCAATCGGCTTTCATGGGTAGACATGAGATTGATCATGGCGAAGAACGGGGCATTGCCGGGTAGCCGCCGCCAAAGGGCCAGATCCGGCGGCTGGCTGAAGCCGCCGTGATTGACATCCCAAATGGTAAACGGCTCACCAAACTGATAGTCGGTTTTAGCGGTATTGGCGGTCACGTAACCGGCTTTGCGCAAAAGCTCAGGAAACGCCTTTACCTCAGCGGCAGGCACCGCCTGATAGCCCTTGGTTGAGGTGCGCATGTGTTGAGTGCCCAAACTTTGGGGGTAGACACCGGTAATCAGGGCGGACCGATTGGGCGCACAAACCCCGGATGCGGCAAAGACTCGGTCAAAGCGCACGCCCTGCAGAGCCAGCTCATCGATATTGGGGGTTTGGGCCACTGGATCGCCAAAGGCGCCGATGCGAGAACTTAAATCCTCAGCCACGATCAGCACAATGTTGGGGGGCGTTGCTGAATTCTCCGCGGGCGTCATCGACAGTGCGGACTGTCCCAAGGGCACGACCGCCAAAGCAGCACTCGCTATCAACAGCCCACTGAGGGTGGCTGAGAGCCGAAAATAGGCAGACCAGCCCAAGGTGTTAGCCCACGCTAAGGACTTCCGGACACACCAACCGACCCTGCAAGGCGTCGTCGATTGCCCGCTCGGCCAGTTGAATGCCGGTTTCGTACTTACCGATGGTGAAGTGCTGATTTACCCCGGTAGCCAGCCCCTGCTGAATGCCCTCACCGATGGCAAAATCCTCGCCAAACACAGTGCGCACCACATCATAGTTCGCCTGCCAATGGCGTTGCGCCTTTTCATCCATCTGATCCTGCGGGACCAGCATCATGCACTTGAACACACAGGTTCCAGGTCCGGTTGGAATCACGCTGTGCACGTATACATGATCCGTCATTACCTGAAGAAAGTTGCAGGGAAAAACGTAGTTCTGGTCCATGTAGCGCCTGCGGTAGTCCCATTCGTCCTCGGGCTGTGCCGCCAAATCTGGTACCCGAGCAGTGGGAACCGCATGTCGCACATGAGGATAGTGATCAACAAATACCGAGAGGTTATCCAAATATCCAGAACAAGCAGTGTGTTTATGGGCCGAGCAAAAGTGGTAGGACTCTTGAAAGCCCTCTAAGGCGATGCGCCAACCCATATTGAGCTCCACGGTCCAAGCTTTAAAAACCGTATGCGATGCTAAATCCGCAGATTGCAGCTGTTCTTCTAGGGGAGCCAGCCAGGCGTCGATAGCAACCGGTGCAGCGCTGACGCTGGGGCGAACCCAAATCAAACCGTGCCGTTCAAAGGCCGGCAACTCGATGAGCCCGAATTCCTCTTTGTTTATGTCGTCGAAACCCGCGGGCTGGCGCAGCCCCCGCAGATTACCCTCTAAATCATAGGTCCAAGCATGGTAAGGACAAGAAAAGGTGCTGGCGCTGCCACTGCTTTCGGTGACGATGCGGGCACCGCGATGGCGACACACGTTGACGTAGGCCTTGACCTCTTGCCCTCGGGTACGGGTCACTAGGATCGGCGTACCGGTTTCATCATGGGTAAAGAACTGGCCCGGCTTGGCCACTTGTTCCACGTGACCCACGATGATAGGGAATTGTCGAAACAGGATTTTTTGTTCCTGCTCTAGACGCTGCGGATCCGCATAGTGAGCTACCGGATTCTGCATCACCGCGGGTTCTAGGTGGGTAGAACCCTCGTCGTGGTATTTCAGGGTAGTCCGGATGATGTCTTTTTCTGCGTTGGTGCTAAGCATGAACTGACTCGTCTGGGTATGAGATCGACTAGCCACGCAGTGTAACGATTCTTAGCCCTCGCATACAGCCGGGGCTGGGTATCCTAACGCAGCGACGAACCCAACAACTCTCTGGCAATCACGTGGCGCTGAACCTCACTAGGGCCTTCGCCGATGCGACGAATCCGCATTTCTCGATACCATCGCTCAAAGGGCAAATCCTTGGCCACACCCAGGCCGCCAAACATCTGCATACACCGATCCACGACCCGGCCGCCGGCTTCGGTTGCCACCAGCTTGGCGATGGCGGCTTCTTTACGAAACGGCTCGCCGCGCTCTGCTTTCGCAGCCGCCTCCAAGGTCAGCCAAAGGGATTGTTTGATGTCGATTTCATTATCCACCAGCATCCATTGAATGGATTGACGAGAGGACAGTGGCGCACCAAAGGTCTCGCGCTGGGGCACGTACTCTAGGGCCATTTCCTGGGCCTTAATCGCAACACCGATACAGCCCGCTGCATAAGGAATGCGCTGCTTGGTCAGGCGATCATTCGCGATGGCAAAGCCTTTGTTGAGCTCACCCAGAATATTGCTGGCTGGCACCCGCATGTCTTCAAAACTCAGTTCAGTGGCATAGCGAGCTGAACGCAGGGTGTGCACGATGCGCCGCACAGAAAACCCTGGCGTATCGGTATCCACGATAAAACAAGTCACCCCATCCCGGCCCTTATCGTTGGCGGTGCGCGCGAACACCAATCCGTACTGGGCTTTATCCGCCCCGCTGATCCACAGCTTGCCGCCGTTGATGACCCAATCATCGCCGTCTCGAACAGCCTTGGTTTGAATGGCTCTGGCCGGATCGGACCCTCCCGAGGGTTCAGACAAGCCAAAGAACCCGCGCTTTTCTCCACGCAGGGTAGGAAACAGGTATTTCTCCTGTTGCTCTGGCGTGGCTTCAAAGAGCTGAGCCAGCCCCGCTCCGCCAAAGGTGCCGTAACAGGGTACGTAGAGTCCGGCGCGATGTTGGGCCATCTCCACCGCCATCAATGTTCGCGTGACCAAATCGATATCCGGACCACCAAACTCCGGCGGAATGTCCAAGCCGTAGAGCCCCATCTCCTTGGTCATCGCCACCAACCGGGCATTGTCCTCTGGATCCAGTTCTTCCGCATCCGGGTCTAACGCCAGCTCTAAGGGGAGAATTTCGTCGCGCACGAATCTCCGCACCATGGCGATAACCAATTCCTGTTCTTCAGTGAGCTGTAAATTCATCCTGCAGGCCTCAACTTACCCAATGCCATGGGTGTATTCCTGGGCGGTAGTACGCCGTGGTCGTGTTCGTGAATCATCAACAACTCTTTATACCGACTCATGTAGGCCGTGTTGACCTCCCAGCGAACCCAAGCCGCATCCGCTTGATCTTCCAGAGCCTGTCGCACCACGCCTTTTAACCCAAAGGCACTGTTGCCTCCGGCGTAGCCGATAAACAGGATCTGCCCCTGAGCATTCGCCAGCTGGTACACACCCAGATTTCCCGCCAACCTTTGCACCGCGTCCTCCCCGGCTACCCAGTCTTTTTCTAACCTGATACTCATGTCCCAGCCTCGCTGTCTGCCAGCCTACCCTCGCCACAGCTTAGTTGGCCGTTTGTCAGCCGCCAACCCCACAGCACAGAACAAGCATCCAGTTCCATTGGTGCAAATTACCACCAGCACCGAAGGTATCCTTGTACCTAACCTCGTTGGTAATTGGTTGCGTAAGCCCGCTGATAGGCTGGCCGCTGACGATGGAGATCTCGATACCGAACCAGACTATCCGGTACCGCAAGCCCATAGTTCACAGCCCAATCCAAGCAAGATACCAGCATGACATCAGCCAAACCGAAGCCCTGTTCTAGAACCCAGGTTTTGTCCTGCAGGTAGTCGGCGATCACCCCCAAATGCCGTTGGGCATAGCTTTGGGCTGACGCCACCGCCACTGGTGCCTCACCGTAAATCGCCGACAAATCTCCGTGTCGCCGCATGACATAGAGTGTGGTTTCATCTAGCTCACCGTAGACATAGGAGACCCACTCGTCTTCTCGCGCTCGGGTTTGAAGCTCTTGGGGCGGTGCTATCGTGTCCGGGCTGCCGTAACGTGCAATTAGGTAGCGACAGATCGCAACGCTTTCGGACAAGCCCATATGCTCGTCCTGCATAAAGGGAATTTTTTGCTTGGGGTTTAACCGAGTGTACTCATCGGTTTGAGTCTCGCCGGTACGGGGACCAATACCGAACAATTCGTAGCTCAAGCCCAGTTCTTCCGCCACCCAAAGGGGACGAAACGTACGCGAAGTGCCAGCTCCCCAGAGCTGAATTGGGCGTTGTTGCATGTTCTTTCTCCACTGCTCAGGGCTGTTGTTGTTCGCTCAGGGCTGTTTAGTCACGCTCAGGGCTGTTTGATCCCGCTCAGGGCTGTTTGATCCCGCTCAGGGCTGTTCTACCCTAGCGTGGAATGCTTAGGCCTTATCGGGCTTCACCAAGTCCTCACCGTCCTTGCGTATGTAATCCTCCGCCGAGCCGAACGCCGCGCCTGAATTTAATAGCCCGGTTCCGGGCACATGATTGACTTCGAAGCGTATGCCGTCCGGGTCTTCAAACAACACATAGTAATAGTTAGGCGCCCAATCCCGTTCTTCCGGCCCGCGAATCATGGTGGCTCCCAGGGACTGAGCCAAGGCTGCAGTTTTGTCTACGTCTTCTCGTCTTTTGGCGCGCAAACACAGGTGATGCAAGCCCACTCGATATTGTTCAAAGCGTTCCTGCTCGAACTCGGGATCACAGCGCCGGATACCAATGGCCGTGCGAGCACCCACGTGATACAAAAAATCCGGGCCGTCGTTTACTTTGACCATACCGAATTCCGGCAACAAGGCACTGTAGAACCGATGAGCAGCCTCATACTGAGTCACGGTCAAAATCACGTGAGCCATGCCGTTAATATCGATCATCTTGGTGTTCCCTATTGAGTTATTGAGGCTGAGCTAGGGCTTACCGCCATCGCTCGCAAGGACGATGACCCCGCGCCGGGTCACTGGGCGCTGAGTCCGGCTGCAAAACGCGCTTTGCGTTCCTGACGCTTAACCTCATCGCTGGGTTCGGTTAGCCGTTCCAGAGTGACGCCTTCGACTTGACCAGTAAAAGGAAAATCATGGGGATAGGCCCCTACCGGTGAACCGGTATCCCGCCCTACATCAAAGGTCTCACCGCTCATGGAAAAAATCACCGGCACCGTGCGCTCAATACGAGCCTGAGCTTCGATCTGGCCATTGACCTCTAAGGTCACGTCGCCGCCAGCAGCGAAGCCACCGTCGTGCTGATAATGTACACACACCTGATGTTGCCCAGCAGCTAAGGGCGAACCCACCACCGTGGTGAATTCATGCCCGAACCAGTTGTAGACAAAGGTGGGTTGCGACTGCTGATCCAAATACAAACTCCAGCCCGCCATGTTGCCCCCCTGACAGGCAATCACGCCGGACCCATCTTGGGCCAGCTGAATAGACGCGGATATGCGATAAGACGTGTTCTTCAGGTTTACCACGCCGTGTTCTGGCAGCCGAACATGCATGGGCCCATAGGTCATCTTGGTATGCCCTTCCAGAGAATGGGGCGGCGCATAGTCGCCGCCGCGACGAGCCGAGGCATCCCGCAGCGGATAGACCCCATAACGCTGGGCCTCTTGCTCAAACAGTTCTCGCAGTTGCTGCAGTTTTTCTGGGTGAGTGGCCGCCAGATCAACGCTTTGGGAAAAATCGTCGGCGACGTTGTACAGCTCCCAAACTTCCTGTTCACCATCAAACTCAAAACCGGCAAAGCGTATCCAGGGCAATCGCCCATGGAAGCAGGACGCCATCCAACCCTCGTGATAGATGGCCCGGTTGCCCAAGATTTCGAAATACTGGGTGGTATGGGCGCTGGGGCTATCGGCGTTCGCAAAACTGTCGATCATGCTGTTGCCGTGCACCGGGTCCTGATTGATGCCATTAACCCGCTCTGGCATGGCTACGCCAGCCACTTCCAGCAGCGTGGGAAAGACATCGATCACATGATGAAACTGCTGCCGCAACTCGCCACGTGCCTGAAAACCCTGGGGCCAGGACACCGCCAACGCATTACGGGTACCGCCAAAGTGCGAAGCCACTTGCTTCATCCATTGAAAAGGCGAATCCAATGCCCAGGCCCAGCCTACGTTGAAATGGTTTTCGCACCGGTCGGTGCCGAAGTCATCCATATGTTCCAGCAGCCATTCAGGATCTTCATGGACGCCGTTTTGAAACGATGGTGCACTCCAGGCCCCATGTACCGTGCCCTCCGCCGAGGCCCCGTTATCACCGGTCAGATAAATCACCAAGGTGTTGTCGAAGGCGTCCTGGGCCACCAAGTAGTCGATGATTTTTTCAACCTGGGCATCGGTGTGGGCCATGAAACCGGCAAAGGTTTCCATCAGACGCGACGCTACCGGTTTGTAGCGGTCCGGGTACTCCTGCCAACTGGGCACCTGTTCCGGACGCTCGGTTAATGCGGTATTGGGTGGAATGACCCCCAGCTCAAGCTGACGCTGATAGATGCGCTGACGTAATGCATCCCAGCCGTCGTCAAACTGGCCTTTGAATTTATCGATCCATTCCGGCGCTACGTGATGCGGCGCGTGCACCGCCGCCGGTGCGAAATAACAAAAAAACGGCTTATCCGGTGCCGACACTTGCTGGCGCGCAATCCATTCAATGGCTTTTTCCGCCAGATCTTCGGTCAGGTGATAATCCGGCTTGCCGCGATGGGGCTCCACCGGGGTGGTTTGATCGTACACCGGCGGCTCCCAGTGGGACGCCTCGGCACCGATGATGCCGTAAAAGCGCTCAAAGCCCATGCCAGTGGGCCAGCGGTCAAAGGGACCTGCGGGATTTTGTTCCCAGGACGGCGTCAGGTGCCATTTGCCAAAGCAGCCTGTGGAATAGCCATTCTGCTTCAGGATTTCGGCAATGGTGGCGGACTCCGGCGGCATGGCGCTGTCATAAGCTGGAAAGCTGTTTGCGATTTCTGTTATGCCACCCATATGCACGCTGTGATGATTGCGACCGGTGAGCAACGACGCCCGGGTAGGTGAGCACAGGGCCGTGGTATGAAATTGGTTAAAGCGCAAACCCGCCGCAGCGACTTTATCCACCCCCGGAGTTGGTATCGGACCGCCAAAGGTGCTGCAGGTGCCAAAACCTACATCGTCCAGCATGACCAACAAAATGTTCGGCGACCCCGCCGCCTGTTTATTCAACGACATGGGACTGGGTTCGGCGTCCTGAAACAATCGCTCTACACGGCCCGCGAAGGGAGGCGTGGGTTTGGGTATATCTGCCATAGGTATGTCGTCTGTTTGTGGTCTATTTGTTTTCTATCTGAGGTTAATCTATCCCGATGCTTTAGTGATTCAGCGTGTCCAGGTCAAAGCAAGCAAAGAAGCGGATCAACGCATCGTTATCAGAAGCCTGCAACGCGCCGTCTGCTATGGCTTCACTCAGATTCAATTTGCCTCCTAAAATGCTGAACCAATGATCGCTGCTGATGGTCCCGGTCAGCGCTGCGCCGTCACCGTTTGTGGGCACCGCAACAGCATGGCGAATGCTCAAGCCGGCGTCACCGCCGTCACTGAAACTCAGGCGCAGATGTTGCTCCAGGTCGTCGGCGCGCTCGGGCACCAGCAGCACGCGAAGCAGTCCCAAGGACTCCGCTGCGGGTCGCCTGGCCAGCTCCCGCTTTTGAAACCGGTGTCCGCGAAAGCGATCAAGATTGATAGTGCCATCCAACTCCAATGCCCGGGTTAGACACCAATTGCGAATATTGGCAGCAGTGGTTGCATAGGCCACCCCTCGCAGCGCCTGGGCCAAGCGATGCCGGTCCTCGGCATCGCCGGTGTCGGCACGCCCTTTGTCATCGCGCTGGGACCGCACTAACCACGACGACAATTCCAATGCCCAACGAAAATCCTCGGTCTGCAAGGCTTCGTCGATGGCGTTGCGGACCGGCTCAACGCCACCAAATCCAGCAATCAGCTTGGCCGACCGCTCCGGCGTGGGTACCGGAAACAACTTCGCCTCATCTTCATCAAACCAGCCGAACAACCCGGTATAAATCTGGCGGACATGATGTTCCACCACCCCATAAAACTGCTGGGTGGTGTAGTGCTGTTTGAAGTACTCCGGCAGTTTAATTTCGGCGATGGTTTCGTTTAAGGTCAGACCGCGATTGGCGCAGCGAACCGTTTGATCCCACATGAATTGAATGGTGTCTCGATAGTCTCGGATTACCCGGGCAATCTCTGCTTGACCGCTCACTGGCGGTCCATGAGCCCCGATCATCTCTCTGGCATCTAGAGCCCCAAGCTGGTCCAAACCGCGAATGAGAATTCGAGGATCCCGATACTCTTCCCCCCGAATGGCGAAAACATTGAACAAGGCTGGCCAAAGCAGGTTATTCACCGCCAACTGCAGTTCAGGGAACCAAATGGTCACAGAATCCGTCGCATCCGAGGGTGCCGGATAAAACTCCACCTGCAGCCCAGCAATGGTGGCCTTGGTGGGGGTATCAAAGGTTTGATTCGCGGTCACATAACCATGAGTAAAGGGCGCATGATCCGGATTGCGGAAAAAATTGCCCAGGCCAACGTTCACCACCCCATCCGGGCCATCGTCGGGCATGGCGATGGCAAATTGATGCACCAGTCCCCGAGTTACTCGAGGCGCGATTTCGCCGCCAAAGCGGTTCAGGTTTGCTTCGATGCCCGAGTGCCCCCAGATTGGCAAATCTGGCTTTTCGTCCAACAGTACTTGGGTACCGCCAACGTAGTGAAAGTGGGTGTAAATGCAGGCTGCCAGGGGAGCGTTGGTCTCGGCTCGGACTTCGGCCAATGCCGACGCCATCTCTTCGTTGCACTCGCCGGTATCGATGACAATCAGGCCTTCAGGCCCTTCGATAAATGATTGATTGGACAAGCCGTTGCCCACTAAGGACCAGGCTTTATCTCCTACTCGATAGAGTTTGCGTACCAGCCTTTCGCTGTGAGCGATGCTTTCGGGGTGGGCCTGCTGGCCACGTGGCCCGGTTGCGGTAGCACCCGGCTCAAAGGAATCGACTATGCTCATAAACCCTCTCCTCTAGACGAACACCTCAGTGTACCCAGCGGTGAGAGCCCTTGTCATCGCGTTGTGGATGACGTGATGGCCGGCGGTATGACTCGAATCGGCAAGTAACGCTGGCGCTTGGTCTTACCCTAGCGCCAGCTATCGACCTATTCGCTTAGAGGTCTAGAAGGGCCGAGCAAGCATTCGCCTTTCGGTCTGTGGCTTTGTTGCAACGACTTGAACCCGGCTTGCTATCGCACGCCTTGACCGCGCGGGACGTGCTGGTCACACAGCTACGTACAGATTTTCTCGCGGCTCGGCTGTTCAAAATATAGGCGATATCACCCACGGCAATATCCGAATTACGCGCCACGACGTCGCCGATGGTGAACTTCGCCCGCACATCGGAGGCCAAGATCACAGCGGTGGTGACTTCTTCTGCACCCAATAACTCACCGGTATCTGGGTCTACAAAACCGCCACCCACCGATTTGATGGTCAGGATTTGATTGGGTGAGATGGTGTTTTCACCGTAGTTCAAATACACCTGACTGCCATTTACGTTGGCCACCTTGATGGGGAAGATGCTCATGGTCAGCTTGTTGGCAATGCCGTCGGAGACGTCTTCACCCAAAATATTGATGCTGGATAAGCTGATGCCCGAGCAAGCGTTAACGTTGGCATCCATCACGGTGTTCACGACGTCTTCCACTTGAACGCTCTCAGACAAACGAATCTCGCCGGTGGCCACGTCTACGACTCTGATGTTCATAGACATAGAGGCTTCGCAGTTCGCCGCAATCAAGACGTTTTGGTTGGTCACAGTAACGTTGGAAACGCTGCCATAGACCAGATAGTCCACCCCAGCGAAACCAGAGTAATCACTGATTCCGTCGGTGATACCAGCAGCGGACAAGCCACGTTCTTGCAGTAGCGAATCCAGACGCGATCGCTCCATGATGGTGAACTTGTTGGTTTTCTGCAGCGCATTTTCCAGCGCCAGCTGAATGCTCATGGTGCTGAAGTTGCCAATTCCCGTGGTGATCTCGCTGACCGCTATCACGGGTTTGTTTTGGCTAAACCCTTGGGCCGAAACCGCCAATGCAGCCGTGGCAAGCAGAATTTTTCCGATTGTTGTTATTGTTCTCATATCCTTCGCCCTTTCTTCTCTCGTTGTTTGCTGCTGTTCACTTGATTAACCGTCAATGAAATTTTTGCTCGATCGCCGGTACCCACGTTAAAGCCACCGCCCACTTTCTTGGCGATAGACATGTTGGCATCTGTGCTGATGATCTCCAGAGTGCCTAATATCCGCTCCCGGGAGCCCAGAACTTTGCCGGTGTCCTGATCGACGATTTGACGTCCCTCGCGAACCAACGTGACTTGGTCGCCGACACTCAAAATGGAATCGCCGTAGTTGAGGTAGATATCTGGCTCATCCACATCGACTACCCGAATTGGGAAGATGCTCTCGGCCAGCAAGGCTGCGGATTTCTTCGCTACTAATCGCTGGGCTTCAACCAAGCCATCGCCAGAGGCGTCGATGGAGCGGAAGTTGCCGGTTGCTACGCCTTGCCCTGCCTCAACACTGGCCTCGATTGCCTCAGCTCTGCGAATCTCGCCCGTGGTCGCATCCACAATCTTGATATCAACGCCAAAGGTAGATACCACTTTTACCGAAGCGAACTGCCCGGTCTGCAGTTGTCTTTGCTGAGTAGACTTTTTGGTGATGGATCCGTACACCAAATAATCCACCCCTTCGATTTGTAGCTGCGTGCCGTTGTTCGACAGGCTTTGCTGCAAACCCTGCTCGCCCAACACTTGATCCAGCTTGTTGCGCTCGTAGACCGTGAACCGCCCTACTTTGATCAGTTGGGTTTCCAGCATGGCCTCGTAATTGTCCGGATTAGACTCGGTACGAAAGTAGCCCTCGTTATCCACTGTTGACTCAAATTGAGCCACCGCCACGATTGGCAGATCCGCTGCTTGTGCTGGGTTGCCTAGCAACACAGCCACTAAAAACGCCGCGATTTTGCAAGTGCGTAGTGTCATACACCCTCCGATTGGCAATTGGTCAGAAACGTTTGGAC
>JAYOSS010000005.1:8370-38648 GCA_038139355.1 Gammaproteobacteria bacterium | reverse complement strand
TTTCCATGGCCTCGGCGATGATCTCGCCCACAGCGCTGTCGCTGTTGGCTGAAATGGTGCCAACCTGAGCAATGGCCTTGGAATCTTCGCATGGGGTTGCCAGGCTCTTGATGTGCTCAACCGCAGAAGCCACAGCTTTGTCGATGCCGCGCTTCAGGTCCATTGGGTTCATACCAGCCGCAACGGACTTCAGGCCTTCCTGCAGAATCGCTTGGGCTAGCACCGTTGCCGTAGTGGTGCCGTCACCGGCTTCATCAGAAGTTTGGCTGGCAACGGTTTTCACCATTTGCGCGCCCATGTTCTGAAACTTGTTCTTCAGCTCAATTTCTTTCGCTACTGAAACACCGTCCTTGGTTACCGTTGGTGAACCAAAGGCTTTATCCAGCACAACGTTTCTTCCTTTTGGCCCCAGGGTCACTTTGACCGCGTCGGCCAGGACGTTAACGCCTTCCAGCATCTCGATGCGGGCGTCATCTCCAAATTTTACGTCTTTAGCGCTCATCGCTTATTTCCTCTTAATCGTGTCAGACTCGTATTCGTGTCAAATCAGGCGAAGGTCTAACCTTCCAAAACGCCAAAAATTTCGCTTTCGCTCAAAATCAGCAGCTCTTCACCGTCGATTTTTACGGTGCTTCCTGCGTATTGGCCGAAGATGATTTTGTCGCCGACTTTGACATCAAGTGCGCGCACGTCACCGCTATCGGTGGCCTTACCAGGTCCTGCTGCCAGAATTTCGCCTTGTGACGGCTTCTCAGTAGCAGAATCGGGAAGAACGATGCCACCAGCGCTGGTGGTTTCTTCTTCTAACCGGCGTACAACGACTCGGTCGTGTAAGGGTCGAATATTCATGAACTATGGTCTCCCAGTTACTCCAAGTTGGACTTGTTTTTCTGCGTTTTGGCACGTTGATGCCCGCCTCGGCAGAAAATTGACTTAGCACTCGCACTCCTAGAGTGCTAACTGCGGGGTGCATAATAGAGGCGGCCCCAGTGTTTTCAAGGGCTAGGGAAGGGAAACTGGCAAATTTTTGCCAATTTTATTCGGCCAGCGTCAGTCGTCTCGACGCCGATACTCGCCTTCTAGGGTACTCGGGCCATCGGTGTGCCGTTCATATTCGGTGCTACTGGAACGGTAGAAACCACCCACTTGGATTCGACTGAGTATCAGGCGCGCGACTATCAGCCGAGTGGGCGGAAACAAAATCACAAAACCGATTCCGTCGGTAACAAATCCCGGCGTTATCAGCAAAGCACCAGCGATAGCTAACAGCAGTCCCTCAGCCATTTCCTGGGCGGGCATTTGCCCTTGGTTCATCTTGCCGACGCCTCGGGTTAGTGTTTCTAACCCTTGCTGACGCAGCAACCCCACTCCAATAACCGCAGTGAGCATCACCAAACCGATGGTCGGCAACGCATCAATGTAGCCAGCCACGGCAATTAGCAGATACATTTCAACGATGGGCATGGCAAAGAACAGTAATAACCAAGGCATAACAAAGGCTTCGTCGCGACGTCATAAACAAACTGAGGGCGATGGCGCGCTAAATCAAGCCTCGCTGTCTAAGACCGAGCGGATATGGCAAGTGATCGCCAGCATCCCCCATGGCCAAGTGGCCAGTTATGGACAGGTAGCCAATCTGGCTGGCCTACCCGGCTATGCCCGCTTTGTCGGCACCACCTTGGGTAAATTGCCCGCTGACACCCGATTACCCTGGCATCGGGTGGTCAACGCAGCGCTGGGCATTGCGCCGCGCAACAGCCAGCGCATGTCGGAACAAAAGCGCCGTCTGCGAGAGGAAGGCATTATCTTTTCCGGGGACAAAGTCACCAAAGCCTTTCGCTGGCAGCCTTGACCAAGAGCCGAAAGGGCAGCGGTTGGTTATGGATCCTGCGGACTTTGTTCCTCTGGCGCCGTCGGTGGGTCTGCAAAAAAGGGAGCTACCCAAAACAGCAGCAACATGCCCGGCACCGCCAGTAACGTGCTTAAGTAGAAAAAGTCCGTCCAGCCAATGCTATCCACGATGGCGCCACTGAAACTGGAGGCAACCACTCTGGGCAAGGATGCCAAGGCGGTGAACATGGCGAATTGCGTCGCAACCGCCAGCTTGGAGGTTTCCCGGGCGATAAAAGCAATGGAAGCTGCGGTACCCAGCCCTACCCCAACATATTCGCCGCCAATAACGATGCCAAGCACCCAGGGGTCTGCACCCGCATGGGTCAGCCAGACGAAGCCGAGAATGGTCACCATCTGTACAGCACCGAAAATCCACAAAGCCTTGTTGATGCCGATTTTTGCCACCACCAACGCACCCAGGATGCTGCCAATGATCACCGCCCAAAGGGACACGCCCTTGGCGACCAAACCGATGGTTTGAGGACTAAAACCCATATCCAAATAGAACGGCGTGGCCAGAGCCGTGGCCATGTTGTCCCCAAGTTTGTAGAACACCATGAATGCCAATACCGCCATAGCAGGTCCCAGGGCTCGACGTTGGAAAAACTCTTGGAAGGGCACCACGGTAGCCTGCCATAAGGTTTCAGGAGGTCTGGTCAGGGAGATTGGCTCTGCGATCGCCCAGGTAAGAGCCAGCCCCACACTCATAAAGCTGGCCATAACGATGAAATTCAGCTCCCAGCTGATACTGCCAGCCAAAATCAAACCTAGGGTGCCTGGCACCAGTCCCGACACTCGATAGGCCTGAACATGCACGGTATTTCCCAAGGCCAATTCTGCGTCGGTATCCAAAATCTCCCGACGATAAGCGTCCAGCACAATGTCTTGAGTGGCGCTAAACAGAGCCAAAGCGATGGAGATGAGAACAATGGTGGCCATGGCTTCGGCGGGGGACCAAAACCCCAAAGAACCGATGAGTAAGATCAAGACCAGCTGAGTAAACAGCATCCAACTGCGCCGACGGCCCAAGGGGGTAAGTGGATAGCGTTCTAAGAGCGGCGCCCAAAGGAACTTTAAAACGTAGGGGTATTGAACCGCGGTAAAAAAGCCGATGGCGGTGAGCGATACCCCCTCAAGCCGCAGCCACGCAGGCACGAGCTGCATGACCACATACAAGGGCAGCCCAGAAGCAAACCCTGTCGCCACACAGATCAGCATGCGCCGATCCTTTAGGGTATCCAGCAACGACACCGCTGGCTGACCCGTCCCGCCTGGGTTCGTCATGGGCGCTGCTAGTCGCGAAAGTTGTTGTATTGCAGAGGTATATTCAGATCGCTCTCTTTCAAGGCGGCAATGGCGTCCTGCAGGTCATCGCGTTTTTTCCCGGTGACCCGAACTTTGTCGCCATTAATTTGGCTTTGAATTTTGAGTTTGGACTCTTTCAGCACCTTGGTGACCAAACGCGCATTGTCCTTATCGAGGCCCTGAGCCATGGTAAAACGCTGGCGCTTCACTTTACCTGCGCCCTCTACATCGCCTGGCACCAGTGCACGACTGTCCACGTTGCGACTAGCCATCTTGCTGCGCAAAATGTCCTTGAGCTGACCTATTTGAAACTCTTCCGGAGCAGTCAGCAGAATGCTCTCGTCTTCCAGTTCGATTTTTGCGTCAACGCCACGAAAATCGAAACGGGTGCCTAACTCACGCACCGCTTGATCCACCGCGTTGCGGACTTCGTGCATGTCCATTTCGGAAACCACATCAAATGACGGCATACTGTCCCCCTTGTCTCGGCTCTTGGAGTGGCCTTTGGAATGGTCCTCTACATAGCCTTAGTGTGAATATGGATGCCCACCCGTTGGAGCGAATCCGCATGCAGGTTAGCACTTCAAGTAACAAGGACAACCCACCCAGGGCTGATGAATCGCAACCACAGATTAATGAGCAACCGATGAACGACAAAACCTCGCGCATAACCCGAGTCACCACCGGTAATGGTGACGGCGGCACAACCCGTCTGGGTAACAACGTTAAAGTCAGCAAAGCCCACGCGCTGGTACGTGCTCTGGGCAGTGCCGATGAGTTAAACAGCGCCCTAGGGCTATTGCGCTGTCATCTGCAAAACCCGGAATCAGACGGGGTCGCCGCCGAGTTACAGCAATTGTTGTTCGAGGTTGGCGCGGTTTTGGCCATGGCCGGTGAGTATCAAACACCGTCTATCGAGGTCGGGTTGGCGATGATTACCGAGCAAAGTGAGGCGCTAAACGCAGCCCTACCGCCACTGCGGGAATTCGTCATCCCTGGTGGCAACTTGGCTGCAGCCCATACTCATCTTTGTCGAACCATATGCAGGCGAGCGGAGACTGATCTTTGGGCCGCGGTGGAGACACTGCGAGAGGAACACACCGACGCCGAACCGCTGCTACAGCTAGAACAAGCTGGCGCCTGTCTGAATCGCTTGAGCGACTACTTTTTCGTTTTGGCGCGAACGTTGATGCAAGACGGCGTCGAGAAGCAATGGCGAGGGCCCACCAAGACGCCTTAGCCGCGATTCACCGATCTAACTTATCACGTTAGAACTTATGGCGTTGGAACTTATAGCGTCAGACGCCGAATATCCGCTAACAGTTCCGTTAACGTTGCCAAGAAATGTCCGCCGTCGGTGCCGTTTATCACCCGATGGTCATAGGACAAACTCAACGGCAGCTGTAACCGCGGTTGGAATTCTTCGCCCTGCCAGATGGGCTGCACAGTGGCTTTAGCCACCCCCAAAATCGCAACTTCCGGCGCATTGATGATGGGCGTAAAGCCTGTGCCGCCAATGGGTCCCAGGCTTGAAATGGTAAACGTGCCGCCACTGAGATCATCCAGTGCCAGTTTTTTCGTTCTCGCCTTGTCCGCCAGCTCCTGAGCTTTTTCTGCCAGCGCCCAAATGCCAAGTTGGTCTGCGCCGCGGATCACCGGGACCACCAGACCATCGGGTGTGTCTACCGCAATACCGATATTGGTATAGCGCTTGTAAACCAGATGCTCGCCATCAGCCCCAACAGATCCATTGAGCTTTGGGTGTTGGGCCAACGCATGGCAAACCGCTTTGATAATAAAGGGCAAGGGCGTCAACTTAACGCCTCGGCTCTCGGCCTGGGCTTTCATTTGCAGCCTAAAGGCCTCTAAATCGTCGATGTCCGCCAGCCCATGTTGGGTCACATGGGGGATGTTCTGCCAAGAGCGCTGCATATTTGCAGCCACCTGTTTTTGGATACGGCTTAGCGGTACTTCGTCGATTTCACCGAATTTAGCAAAGTCCACAACGGGCAGCGGCGCAATACCCACGCTGCCTTGCTGCACCGCACTGGGGGCCTGAGTGAGCCGGGTTTTCGCCCACTGCTTGACGTCATCCTTGGTGATGCGACCCCGGTTACCACTGCCCTGCACGTCTTCCAAACGCACGCCAATTTCTCGCGCTAAACGACGAGTGGCGGGACCTGCATAAATGGCAGCGGTTCGAGAGGGCGCTGCGGGTGCCGGTGTTGGAACCGGAGGAGCCACCGCTGCTTGAGTGGGCGCAGGCGCCTCGTTGGCCGGTATTTGTTCCGCTGCTGGCGACGGCACCACTGCTGACGCCGGTTCCACAGATGCAGATCCTGCAATTTGCGCAACCGCCAGCAATCTGCCCGAGCTGACCTGATCTCCCACAGACACGCTGATTTCCAGCAGTTCTCCAGTGATCTCCGCAGGTATTTCCATGGAGGCCTTATCTGACTCCAGAACCACCAACAAGTCGCCAGGACTGACGGTGCTTCCCGCCTGCGCCGCCACCTCAATCACTTCTACTTGCTCGATGTCGCCAAGATCCGGAACCAAAATCTGCACGGTTTGCGGGGCCACGGAAGCCTCTTGCGGACTTTCACTGCCGGTCGGCTGACTGGCTGTTTCAGCTACCGCTGGCGCTGTCGGTTCTGGCGCGGCGGCGGCTTCAGGTTGTGGGCTGGATGGCAAATCCGCTGCATCAGACTCTGCCAAAACGCCGATGATGGCCCCGTCGCTTAGACGATCGCCTAGCTGCACCTGAATTTCGGTAATGGTGCCTTTGCCTCCTGCTGGCACTTCCATGGAGGCCTTATCTGACTCAATCACAATCACCGAGTCATCTGCATTAACGGTGTCGCCCACAGCGACACAAATCTCGGTGACCTCTACTTCGTCTATATCGCCTAAGCTTGGCAATAGAATGTTCAACTCAATTCACTCCAGAAGTGCCTGCTCAGGCAACTGCTTGTACTGGTAGGTTAGTGGTTTCTTGGATTGGGTTTGTCTTGGTCGACACCCAATTGCTCCCGGATTTCTTGCAGATTGAGCTGCATATGTCCGGCACGCACCAGCTCGCAGAGCGCACTATAGCGAATGAATCGATGATCTACCTCGAAAAAGGCGCGCAACTGTTCTCGGGTATCGCTACGGCCAAAGCCGTCGGTGCCGAGCACTCTCAACGGGGCATCAATTGCCACACGCAGCTGTTCTGCCAGGGCTTTCACATAATCTGACACAGCAATAACCGGCGCTTCTCCCCACTCTTTGTTGTTGAGTACCTGACTAACATGGCAGGTAATCGTGTCGTCCTGGGGGTCCAACAACCTGGCGCGCTCACAGTCCTGTATATCCCGGGCGAGTTCGGTGTAACTGGTCGCGCTGTAGACCTGTACTTGCAGGCCGTAGTCGTCCACTAGGTGTTGAGCCGCCTTTCGCGCCTCGGGCAGCAACGCACCGCTACCCAGCAGCCTGACCTTGGGCGCATCGGTTGTTCCCAAGGTTTCCAGCAGATACATACCCTTGACGATGTCCGATTCCACGCCTTCTGGCATGGGCGGATGTTGATAAGCCTCGTTCATTAACGTCAGGTAGTAGTACACCGGTGCTTGCTCCACATACATATGCTGCAGACCCCGCTGAATGATCACCGCCAGTTCAAAGGCGTAGGCCGGGTCGTAACTGATGCAATTGGGCACCGTGGCCGCCAGCACATGGGAATGGCCGTCCTGATGCTGCAGGCCCTCCCCGTTCAAGGTTGTCCGACCAGCGGTGCCGCCAAGCAGAAAGCCCTTGGCCTGCAAATCTCCAGCGGCCCAGGCCAAGTCACCTACGCGCTGAAAACCAAACATGGAGTAATAAATGTAGAACGGCAGCAGGGTAAATTGGTGGGTCGAATACGACGTCGCAGCGGCTATCCATGCGGCAAAAGCACCGGCTTCGTTAATGCCCTCTTCCAGCACCTGACCGGACTTGGACTCTTTGTAGGCCGCCAGCTCATCCGAGTCTTCGGGTTCGTATAACTGTCCTTCCGAGGAATAAATACCCAGTTGCCGAAACATGCCTTCCATACCAAAGGTCCTAGCTTCGTCGGGCACAATGGGTACTACTCGCTTACCGAGCTGCTTGTCCCGCAGCAACGTCGCAAGAATTCGGACAAAAGCCATGGTAGAGCTGATCTCTCGCTTGCCGCTGCCTTCGAGCTGGGCTTTGAACACCGACAACGGCGGTATGGTGAGTTCTTGCTGATCCACCAGTCGCGCCGGCATGAATCCGCCCAGCTGTTCCCGCCGCTGGCGCAAATACTGCATTTCTGACGAATCCTCTGGAGGGCGGAAATACGGCACATTTTCTAGCGCCTCATCCCCCAAAGGCACGTCGAAGCGATCCCGAAAGTGCTTAAGCTCTGCCAGATCCAGCTTTTTAACCTGATGGGTGGTGTTTTCAGACTCACCGGCGTCGCCCATGCCATATCCCTTCACGGTCTTGGCCAAAATGACCGTGGGTTGACCGGAGTGCTGGGTGGCTGCGTGATAAGCGGCATACACTTTGTACGGATCGTGGCCGCCTCGGTTGAGTCGATAAATATCGTCATCGCTCAGGTGCTCTACCATTTTCAGCAGCTCTGGGTCTTTGGCGAAAAAATGCTCGCGCACATATTTGCCGCCCTTGGCCTTAAAGTTCTGGTATTCCCCATCCACCGCCAGATCCATGGCGCGCTGCATCAGTCCCTTGTCGTCCTTGGCAAACAGCGGGTCCCAGTGGCGACCCCAAACAACCTTGATGACATTCCATCCAGCACCACGGAAGTACCCTTCCAATTCCTGAATGATTTTGCCGTTGCCGCGCACAGGTCCATCCAGTCGCTGCAAATTACAGTTCACGACAAAAATCAGGTTATCCAGCTTTTCTCGACCTGCTAATGACAAAGCTCCTAGGGACTCTGGTTCATCGCATTCGCCATCGCCCAAAAACGCCCAGACTTTACGGTCGCCCATTGGCACCAAGCCTCGAGAATCCAGGTATTTCATGACATGGGCCTGATAGATGGCCTGCAGCGGCCCCAGCCCCATGGATACCGTTGGAAATTGCCAATAGTCCGGCATCAACCACGGGTGGGGATAGGAGGACAATCCGTTGCTTCCGGTCTCGCGTCGAAAGTTATCTAGTTGTTCCTCACTAAGCCGCCCCTCGAGGAACGACCGGGCATAGATACCCGGAGCCGCATGGCCTTGAAAATACACCAGGTCTCCAGACCGACTTACCGGATCATCCGATTGCGCCGGCGCCGGGGCGCGAAAAAAATGGTTGAAGCCAACGTCGTAGAGCGTCGCTGAAGAAGCAAAGCTGGATATGTGTCCGCCCAGATCTCCTGGCCGACGGTTGGCGCGCACCACCATGGCCAAGGCGTTCCAGCGGATCAGGCTGCGGATGCGACGTTCCATGAATAAGTCCCCAGGCATGGGGGTCTCATCCGTCACAGGAATGGTATTGCGATAAGGCGTGGAGACGGCGAATGGCAGACTGGCGCCAGTGCGTGTCAAGCGACCTGCCAGGCTTTGCAGCAGCGCTGACGCGGCGGCCACACCTTCGCGCTTAAGAACCCCCTCGAGGGCTTCAAGCCATTCTTCTTGCTCTTCTACATCAAACCCTTTGAGGTCTGGATGATTCACGCAATTACTCCTTTGTTAACATTGCTTTCTGAGTCGTTTGACCATCGGTAAACAAACGACGGTGTAAGGGCTGCAACAGCTTGGGCCACTCGAAGTAGGGACCCGGATCCTCTTTTCGCCCGGGCGCTATTTCTTGGTGCCCGACAATGGCATTGGGGCTCAAGCTCGGATAACGGCGGCACAACGCCGCGCAAATGTCGATTAACACGGCGTATTGAGCATCCGTAAAGGGTCGATGCCAGGTGCCCTCAAGCTCAATGCCCAGGCTAAATCGATTGCAGCCCGGTCGACGACTCCAAGCCGAAGACCCCGCGTGCCATGCGCCCCGATCGAAGGGTACAAACTGTTCAACCCGACCTTCTCGATCGATGAATAGGTGTGGGGCGACGCGAAGGCCTTGAAGATCTGCGAAGCTAGGGTCAGCCAGAGAATCCAGATCTCCAGTGAATAATTGGGACGGAAAGCCCGTACCAAACTGTCCTGCCGGAAGTGAGATACAGTGGATAACGATGAGCTCAGCTGAAAAGTCTGACTGAAGCCCTGAAGCTGTTTCGCCCTCTCGGCTGCCCGAATCACAGTGCGGACTTGGGCACCATTGAGCAAAATTTAGGCAATGAGTCTCGTCAATAACCATGTCATCATTATTGCACGATTACTTGAAAGTCGTGCGTCAAGAAACGACAAAGCGGACATTCGCCGCGATGTGTTGACTTGACCTTAGGCCCGAGAGCGATGACTCGAGAACTGTGGCCTAAAACCTAACCCCGATTAAGAGTTAAGACACAACCACCGATCTGACCTAGGACGTAGAACATCCAATGCCTACAGAGCTGCATTTTCATCCCATCGACTCAAACAGCCTCAGCGAAGCCGTTATCAACAACGTGACTCAAGCTTTGGCCGAGGATCTTGGCGCTGGAGACATCTCTGCCAGTCTTATTGCGCCTGACACCCTAGCGACAGCGCGAGTCATTACTCGCCAATCTGGACTGTTCTGCGGCGCCCTTTGGGTGGACGAAACCCTGCGGCAAATCGATCCCACAGCAAAAATTCACTGGCAGGTCGCTGATGGCGATGCGGTATCACCGGACCAGACCTTGTTCGAACTGTCGGGCAGTGCCCGCAGCTTACTCAGCGCTGAACGCACCATGTTGAACTTTGTACAGCTACTGTCGGGCACGGCAACCCGTACCGCGCACTATGCCGCGCTAATCGCTGACACCCAGAGCAAGCTGCTGGATACGAGAAAAACCGTCCCTGGACTGCGACTGGCGCAAAAGTATGCGGTGCGCTGCGGCGGCGGTAGCAATCATCGTATCGGCCTCTTTGACGCCTTTTTGTTAAAAGAAAATCACATCGCCGCTGCCGGCGGTATTACTCAAGCCGTTTCTGCCGCTAAAGCACAGCACCCGGGCAAACCCGTCGAAGTGGAAGTGGAAGACCTGCAAGAGCTAGCCGAGGCCATGTCGGCCGGCGCGGACATCGCGCTGATCGACAACTTTTCCGTCGCCGACACCGAAACCGCGGTGGCCCAAACGCGTGGCGTTATGGTGCTGGAAGCGTCCGGTGGCATAACAGACGACACCATCAAAGCCATTGCCCAAACCGGCGTGGACTATATTTCCTGCGGTGATTTGACCAAGGAGGTCACGCCGCTGGATTTGTCCATGCGATTTTTGATGAGCTAAGGATTTTGGGGGGTCAAATACCTTCCTAGCACATCTGGCCGCCCATCGACCTCAGACCCCACGGGAATATTCAAAAGCCCCAGGACCCAGGGATAAATATGGACGTTATCCAGCGCTGGGATCTGAGTTTGGCCGGGTATTCGCGGGCCCGAGGCCATAAAAATACCCTGCATGGATGGGGTGCTGGCCGGCAAAAAGCCATGTGCCCCTTTGGGCGGTGGTCGTCCCTGCCCTTGAACCCGGCCGATGTATCCTGGCGCATCCACCACAACCACCAGATTCGGAATTCTTGGCCCCTCCGCGGGGAACCGGAGGGCAGAACTAAATTGGTCGGGCCTGAGCACCATCAAACTGGGTATGGCGCTTAATTCCTTTGCGGTTTGCACCAACAGGGCGGGATCATCGCTGTAAAAAAAACCGTAGGCTCCGCCTAAAATCAACCGGTTGTTGCCGCGCCAACGCCCCAGATCTAGGTGCTGATCCAAATAGACCGTTTGCTTCAGGTCGACTTGCTGCATGCCATGATCCGAGGAAACCATGAAATACACAGGGTGATTGATCTCTTCTAGGCCCTGCACCAGGCGACCAACTTCTTTGTCCACCGCTGCAATTGCCGCAGGCAATTTTGGGCTGTTGGGACCAAACCGATGACCAACCGAATCAACAGTGGAAAAATACAGGGTTACCAAGTTCGGACGCTTACCTAGGGGCAGGTTGAGCCAGGTGAGCACTTGCTCCACTCGTTGCCGGTTAGGGACACTGCCATCGTATCGCCGGTAATAGCTGGGACGAATGCCCTGCACGTCGGCTTCACTGCCCACCCAGAAAAAACTGGCGGCTCGCATGCCAGCCTTTTCAACCGCTACCCACAAGGGTTCGCCGCCGTACCATGTACCGTCTTCTACGCTGGAGGGATCACCCAGCCGATATCGAGCGTTTCGTTGGCGGTCATAAAAACCGTTACCAATAATCCCATGCCGCCCCGGATACATGCCGGTGACGATACTGTAGTGATTGGGAAATGTACTGCTGGGAAAACCCGGTATGAGTCCAGCTGCGCTTAGACCACGACTGGCTAATCGCCGAAGATTGGGGCTTTGATCGGGGTACAGGTCTAGGTAGTCCGCTCTAAATCCATCCAGGGATAGCATGACCACGATGGGCGTCTTGGCCTGACGATCCAGATCAGCGAAGCAAGCATGGCTGGAGATCAGAAGCGCCACAGCCAACAGCGCCATGGCTAGGCTCCGCGACACGGTGCGCCAGACCACCACTCTGTCCGCGACAAATTCAGCAATGAACATCTTGGCCCCATACCTCCCCATCAATCACCCGGATTCGGCCATATCCCTTGAACGGCCCAGTGTGTAGCTTGGCGCAAGTCAGGGCTGTTGCGAAGACACGGTTATCGTCCAGCGCCCATGCCATCTCGCGGGAGAAAGTCATGCAAGGTTTCACCTAAGGCTTGCTTCAGCGGATCCAGGTGACCTTCAAAGTCTTGCCAGTTCTCAACCCCGGACTTGAAGATAGGTTGCCGCACTTGCTCTGACGAGGGAGTCTTTACCGCCCGTTCGGTTTGCCAATAATTCAGGCAAGCCTCCTCGAAAGGCAGGTTGCAATAGTCCAGGATACGCCGCACCTGTGCCTCTAAATCATCAACCACGTCTTCGTACTGCACATGCAGTATTTCCTTGGGAAAACACTGATGCCAAAAATCCATCAGCCGCACATAGTCCCGATAGTAATGACCCAAATCTTCGAGGCTGTATGAGAACTCTTGGCCCTCTGCGAACAGCTGCTTAAAACAACTGAACGTACAGGACAGCGGATGGCGTCGTGCATCGATGATTTTGGCATTGGGCAAGATCCGTCTAATTAGCCCAATGTGACGAAAATTATTGGGCATTTTATCGATGAAAAACGGTGCGTCCTGCCGGTGTGAGCGCGTGTCTTCGATATACGCGCGCCCAAAATCCTGCAGCTCGCTAGGACTGAGCTCTTCGATAGCGCGCGGATAGTTTAGGCGGTCAAAATTCTTGTTGCGTGTGCGCAGCTGATGCACCACCGACAAAATATTGGGCAGCTCCTGGGTGCCATCTACTTGAGAATGACTGGACAGGATTTGCTCTAACAGGGTGGATCCAGCTCTGGGCATGCCCAGGATGAAGATAGGGTCGGGTGCATCAAAGCCTTCACGGGAAGGCTTCAAGTCTTTAAACACCCGTCTTTGCTCTTGAAACTCTTCGGTCATGTGCTCGGCGATGTACCGAGATTCCGCCCGTTTAATCTGGTTGCCATTGGCGTAATTCGCAAACGCCGCGTCGTACTCGCTCCTGTCTTCATAAGCCTTGCCGAGGCCGAAGTAGAGATAGACGCGATCCATATTCCGCAGTCCAGGGCTCTTGAGCAGGCTCTCCATACGCTGAACTTCAGCGTCCTGAAACTGGTAGGTTTTGAGGTTCGCCAAGGATTGCCATGCCTCTCCATGAACGACGCCTTCTCTGCACGCCTCTTGATAACAACCAATGGCCGCTTCGGTATCGCCAATGGTCTTTAGTGCATGGCCCTTGGAGGTCAAAGTCACCGGTTCACCGGGCATGGTCGTGAGCAACTCATCGAACAGGGTTAGGGCGGTGTCATAGTCCCCCAGCTGCATGGCGATCACCGCGAACTGCGACTTGAAGTACAAATTGTCCTTGTCACTTTCGAACAACACCTGTGCGTGCTCTCGGGCCTCGACCAATTTCTGGCGCTTTCTCAGTACGTTGATGTAATCCGTCTTCAACGGCAGGTGGTCAGGTTCGAAGAGAATGGCACTTTCCAGCAGAAACTCGGCTTCGTCGAAGATATTCATCTTCACCGCTATTTGCGCCAGCAGTCGCATGGCTTCGATATGGTGTGGATTTTCGCGTAGGAATTCGCGACAGGCTTGTTCTGCCTTGCCAATAGACCCTTGAGACAGCATGTCCAAGGAATACAGCAGCGGCTTTGGCATGTTCAGCAAGCGCTGTATGTGTGGCTTAAGCCTCTCGGCCTCTTGCACCCGTCCAGCAGCCAACAATATTTCTGCTTGTGCCCGCCAGCTGACATGCAGGCTAGGATTCTCCTCAGTTGCCCTGCCATAGGCAGCAAGGGCCGCGTTCACATTACCGCTGTCTCGCAACACATGGCCTCGCTCCTGAAAAGCGCGCCCGTGCTTAGGATGCAGTTGAATGAGCTTATCCAATATCGTCATTGCCGAATCGGGATGTCCCAGGTTTCTCGCACACACGGCCTGCAAATAGAGCGTTTCGCTTGTCTCTTCGGGCTCCAGCGCAAGTAATCGCAGCGCTTCATGAAAGTCGCCGTTCTCCACGGCGTGCCTAATGACTTGGTACGATTCTGCTTCCAATACGTACTTCCTCGACAAAAAAAAAGCTCCCGGGTCGGGAGCTTTCATATTACACCGCTTGGGTTTGCAAGTTAGAACTTAAGGTTCAACCTCAAGCCCATGGTTCGCGGTCGTGAGTAGGTCGCTCTAGGTCGATCGTTGACATAGTTTCTGGTGAGCTCTGCGCGCTCGTCCGTCAAATTTTCGATGTAAAGCGTCGCGTCCCAGCTGGTGGTCGATACACCTGCACTGACCCCCATCATCGTCCAACCTCTCACCCGATCACGGTTAATGGTGATGATGTCGCTATAGGAATCATCCGAGTAGGCAATGTTGTACATCGCATGGGCATCCCACCCATTCGACAGACCCCACTCGTAGCGGGCGTTGGCGTTGAGCTGCACTTCCGGCGCGAAGGCCAGGGAATCACCGACGCGCACATCATCCGTTGGAATCAGCTTGTCGGTGATTTCACTGTCGATCAGCGAGTAGGAGGTCCCTAACGTCAATCCAGGTACCGACGGCGGCAACCAAGTGACGGTGCCTTCCAAGCCTTTAACTTCCGCATTAGCGGCGTTATCAGAGAAGAACAAATTCACGATACTTGGGTCAAAGATGGTCGTCTGCAGCCGATCAATCTCGGCAAAGAAAGCGCTACCGTTAACACGTAGCGTGCCGTCTGCCAGATCAGCCTTCCAACCAAATTCGTAGTTGGTCACATCATCGGTGTCTAATTCAAATGGCACCTCATACCCATTTGGGCCTTGGGCGCCACCCGGCCGATTGAGCAATCCAGGTCTGTAGCCCTCTGAATAGGTGGCGTAGAGCAACACGTCTTCGGAGGGGGTATAGCTCAGGGTCAACTTCACGATGGTGCCGGATGCCTTGGCAACATCAGGGGCATCCAGAGCACGCAGAAAGCCTCTGATTTCAGCTTCGCTGACGGCTGCGGGAGCAGTTACATATTGGCCACGATCAATGCTGTAGGCGTCGCCTGCTTGCCAGATCGCCAGCGCCTCATCGTAGGTCGTACCGGACTCTAGTGTTGGTCTGAACGAACAATCCCCAACGAAGGTCAGCGAGCCGTCGCCATCGTACAAGTCGCTTATGTTAGTGCCGAAAGCATCTTGGTCGCCCACATAGAAGGGATTACAGAACGTGGCGTTTGCGCCACCCTCTAAGTCCACTTCGACGTCGTAATAACGGGCGCCAAAGGTGCCGGAAAGCTTGTCAGTGAAGTCATAACTCACCTCGCCAAAAAAGGCGTATTGCTCGTCGGTTCTGCGCACGTCGTTACGAAACACCGTGTCTTCCGGGTATGGACCCTCTTCGGTAATAACAGAACCGGGGAAGGGATTGTTCGGAACCGCTTCTTGGACCGACTGACCGGGGTAAAAATCGAAGAAATTAATCTTGTTAATACTGGGATAGCTAAAGTCCACTCGCTCTTCTAGCTCAAGGTCGCTATAGAACGCTCCGGCGGTAAGACGCAAGCGCTTGGACTGATCGGTGCTGAAGCGTAGCTCGTGGGTTTGCACCTTAGTTTCGGAATAGCTCAGTGCATACAGATTAGGCTCGTAGCAAGTACCGAAGGACTGATTTACAGGTGCGCCGGCTTGGTAATAGTTGTATTCGGGATAACTCACCGAAGCGTCGCAAATGTAGTACGGCAGATACTGACCAACGAACATGTAGTCGGTGTAATCAACGATTTGATCCGACTCGCGGTCCGTATAGGCGCCGGTGTAGATCACTTCCAACTCACCGATGCGCCCTTCTAGGGTCCAGTTTAGGTTGTCGAAAGAGTCTTCCAGCCGATCAGGGCTGTAGCGCTGAATACTTGGTGAATCGCTCCCTAGGGTGGGATCCGCGGTGAAGGTACCGTCGGTTTCCAGCTCTTGGGTCATGGCACCCAACAGCAGACTCCAATCCTCATTGATTTCCGCCCGCAGGGACAACCGGCCGCCGGTGTACACGGTATCGTTGAAGTCCTTTTCGACTAGGGCTTCGTTGTTGGCCGCACGAAACTCCACCAAGGAATTGGGATCGTAAGGATCAAAGGGAATTCGGTCGCTGGTGTAAGCAACCTCATCGGGGACGTTGTTAATATACGTGGCTGAATTTAGACCCGCGCGGTTAGCAGAAACGGGCACTCCGTTGGTTCGCATATAGCCTGCATCGCGAAATCGAGCGCTTTCTTGTGCGGTCAGCGTGCCGGGAACGTTATCAACCCAGCCCCCTTGATCATCACGATAGATCACAGCCCGGGCAGCAAACCTGTCCGAGATGGGCAGGTTATACATCAGTTCGAACTTGGTGCTTCCCTCGCCCTTAGTGGTATGTGAACCATCCACAGTCAGGCGACCGTAGGCTTCAGAGAAATCCGGCTTATTAGTTATGAGCCGTACCGTACCCGCCTGTGAACTTGCGCCAAACAGCGTGCCTTGAGGGCCTTTAAGCACCTCGACTCTGTTCATGTCTGCTGTGTAGACGTCGAGGTTTCGACCGGGCTGGGACAGCGGCTGCTCGTCCAAATACAGGGCCACGTTGGGGGCGATTCCCGCCACGCCAGCGGTGGTCAGATTGGGCGTGGTGGATGCGACACCACGGATGTAGATGGTGTTCTGCCCGGGACCACTACCGCCCGCGGTCACGCCAGGCAATTGAATCAGGTAGTCCTCAAAATTAGAGACGCCGAAATCCTCAAGGGTATCGCCGGTCAACGCATCAACGGTCACGGCAATGTCTTGAGTGCTGGCAGCGCGCTTCGTCGCCGTTACCACCACCTCTTCAATCACCCCTTGTTCAGCCCCAGCATGGCTGGCCGTCATGGATACGATCGCGGCGACCACAGCCTGGTTTAATTTGCTTCGTTGGAAATTCACATGCTCTCCTTTTTACTGATGGCTCGTTTATGCGAACCATTTCTCAGAACCATCTCGGGCGTACGCTCCATATGCTTATTAAGCAAATGTTTCGTAAACGAATGATAAAAACTCGCCTTCTCCTCGGCCCTAGAGTCGAAGCCTACACTAAACTGAGGGAAATTGGCCAAAAAAGCCTGTTTTTTCTAGGGAAGTTTAGTCCGACCCTTAGGGCGCCGAGATTTCCGGGTTGAATTTTTAATTCGGTTACTAAGCATTAGAGGGTATCGTTACGCTTTAGTTCTTTGTTGTTGTAAGGACTATCCAGCCGGAATCGCGTGACCCGGCGGCGGATAACTGGCATATAGCGGGCTGGGCAGGCGCGCCCTGGAAGCGTGCCGTGACTTTGACCCTTTGAATCCGAGTTATTGCAAAGAACTGACTGCACGTACCTGCACTACAGCCACTTAAGGAAGCAACATTCCAATGAGCCAAGAAGTTGACGTCTTGATCACTATCCGCAAGATCATTCGGGCCACAGACCTTTATTCCCGGCAGCTGAGCAAAAAATCTGGGCTTACCGCCCCCCAGCTATTGGTACTGCAAGCCATACAAGACATGGGCGCAGTGGCGATTTCTCGCCTATCCACCCATGTCAGTCTCAGTCAGGCAACGGTGACCAGTATCTTGGATCGATTGGAGGCCCGAGGCCTGGTTGCCAGACATCGAAGCAATTTGGACAAGCGCGTGGTGCACGCCACGTTAACGACCCAGGGCGAAGCCATGATCCAACAGGCCCCCAAACCCTTGCAGGATGTCTTTAGCACCGCCTTCGAAAAGCTCGAGGAGTGGGAAAAATCCATGATTGTGGCTTCGCTACAACGGGTGGCGTCCATGATGAATGCCGAACACATTGATGCATCGCCAATGCTCCACGTAGGTGTGGCAGACGAGCCTGCTGAGCAGCCAGAACCTGCCCTGCGCGACCCCAAACGGGTACGTGAATCTTAGCGGCCGAGTCATAGCCGCCAAGCAATGGCGCCAAATGCGAAACACCGCCGGCGCCCCAACCGAAGCTAGCTCTTGAAGGTTACGGTATCGCTCAGCGGCGCTCGCTCGGTGATGGCCTGGTTCACTTGCATCGTTGTGTCCTCGTAGCCGAAGCTGATCCCGAACAACACTTTCACTTCTGGGCCCAAGCCAAAGGCAGCGCGCACTAGATCCGGGTGATGCCCCATCGTGCCCTGGGCACAGGACGCCAGACCGTTAGCCGTCATAGCCAACATCAGGGTTTGAGCGTACATACCCACGTCCCAGGCACTACCCAATCCAAAACCTTCGTCCATACACAAAAACGCCACATGCGGCGCATCAAAAAGTTCGAAGTTACGAAAACTCGCAGCAGCCCTTGCCGGTTTGTCGTCCCAGGAGATATCCATAGCCCGATACAAAACAGCCGCACATTCACGGCGACGGTCCTTATAGATTTGGCCGATGGCGCCTTTGGGATCTTTATGATCTTGGTTGGGTGCCACCTTGGCCTGAACGCGCTCCATCATCTGCTGTCGGAGCGTGTCGCGCAAAGCGCCGGATGCGACGAAAGTCTGCCATGGCTGCATATTGGTGCCTGACGGTGACCACCGGGCTAGATCAAAAACCTTATCCATCACCTCTTGGGGAACGGGACGATCGAGAAAACCACGTACGGAACGACGCGACTTCACCGCATCTTCAAAGGACATATCAGACATTTAACTTCCAATTCTAATCGCAGCCGCGCAGGGTAACACTGTTTGCCCAGCGGCTCATGATCTAGCGACTTACCCTGGCAGAACCTACACCCAACTCGCCCGCCCCAACACACGCATGAAGGGCAAACAGAAATATCTTTCGCTTGCGAAACTTTTTACACCAAAGCACTTCTGAACACTCCAGCTTACGTGCTAACAATAGTTTTACATCGCATTGATGGTTGTTGTTGATTTTGGCTGCCTATTTCATCAATACCCGGCACGACGCCTGATCAAGGGCAAATCTGCAGGTACATTTTTGTTTCTCATTCATCGGACTTTGTGGCGTTTTCAGGCGCCAAACCCGGGTTTTTATTGATGTTCTTTTAGGGTCCTAAATACTTTTTAACTCATTGTTTTTATTGTTTTTTTTATTTTTTCAAAAAAATTGACAGCGGCCCAAAAAAGCGGATGATGCCGCGACTTTCAAAGGCCGAAGCCCGGTCTTTGAGCAACAATATTTTGGTGCTAGGAACAGCCAATGAGCCCACGCGACAACGATCTACACGCCCAGGTTACCTACATTTCGGACCCCTGCGAATCCACGCCGGTTCGAAACAGTCGTGCTAGTCAGCTAGCGGTAGAACTGGCGACAGAAAAAAAGCGACTGCAGGATGAATTGCGTGAGCTGCAGGCTGAAAACGACGACCTTAAATCCACGACGCCGGTGGGAACCGTGGACTGGTACGTCAAGTGGGCGGCAACCGTGCTCTCCGTAAGCGGCATCTTCTTGATGTCTGCTGGCTTGGTCATGCAAGGCCAAATGGCCTATGTCATCAGCGCCGTGGGCTGGGTTTTTGTGGGTACTCAGTGGGGTGACAAGGCCATCATGATCGGTAGCTCCATCAGCGCCACCGCGGTGATGATGGATTTGGTGCGATCTCTCACCCTTTAGCGCCTCACATCACTGTAACGTTGGGTCTGAGAAGCCTAAGGCTTCGTACATATCCAACCCAACAATTCGGCGCACTTGCGGCGAGAGCGCAGCAACGCGCTCTTTCGGCAGGTCGAGATATTGATTTTCTTCCTGTCGCACCCAGCCCAATGAGTAGGTCAGAATGATTCCGTAGCGCCAGTCGTTGGCAACATTGGCGCCGGCACCGTGCAGAAGACCACCCGCCCAAAAAAGCACCGATCCCGCCGGCATTTCGGCACTAATGATCTCATGCGGCTGGGCCACCCGATCTTCGGGCCAGCGATGGCTGCCGGGCACGATCAAGGTCGCGCCATTGTCCGCACGAAAGTCGGATATCGCCCACATGCTGGCGACAATGATGTTGGGACGAGGCAAGGGAAAGAACGCAAAAGGATCTTCTTCCCGGTGCAAGATCTGCTCCCTCGCGCCCGGGCCTACCTCCAGAGCTGCAGTCACATGCACCTGATAGCCGTGTTGGGCATTTGGCAGCAAGTGGTCGTCGCATAACCGCTGAGAAATAGGATGTAACAGCAGGGAATCCGTCACCGCCGGGGACCTAGCAACCAAGGCAGTAAGGCGTCGCGTGCGTCCGGGGTAAAAATCCGTGGGCGAGTCTTGTTCAGCCACCTGGGCGTTTGCCATGTGGGGCGATAACTCCTCGGCTATGGTTTGACGTAAGGCGTCGTCAGTCACACCGGTGACAACTGCGCAACCTGCTTCGGCAAACGCCGCTGAAATCTCGGCTGCTGGTGCTGAACTGGGAAATTGCGGAATAGACATAGATTCTCCTTTTTCCACTGACGGCATCCACCCATCCGTTAACGCGCTGTGTAGCGACTGAGCATAGACGCTTTGATCTCCCTATGCGCCCCTGGCTGCCCCACGGTTTGGTGGTAAGGCCAGCGCCGCCTAACTAGGTGTTAACCGCGAACGACCGCCGCTCGCCACTTACTGGGAATCACCCGCAAAGGGGTTCTCAACTTTAGGCCAATACTGATCATCACGCTTGGTATAGGGAATGCTCGTGTAGTCTGGAGTGATGGCCCCAGGACCCTTGATGTAAATGACCTCGGCCGCCACGGGTTCAAAGCCGGCGTAAAAATGCTGCGACGACTTAACTACCACCGCATCCAAGGCGTTTAGGTCCAGCCCCAAATCGGTAAAGGCCGAAGGATGAAACACCTGGGTGCGGATATCGCTGACGATCATGTGCACACCGTCTGCTTCCAGCCAAACGCCGGTGCCCATGGGCATCACGGTCTTGCCCATCACCTGGGTCATTTTCGGTTGAATGGCGCGAACCGTGACGCTCAAATCAATGGGATCCCCGGACATGACACCAACCTTGCCGCCCAATCTGGCTCTCAACGTACCGCCTACCCCAAAGTCGATACAGGTCCGCACCAATACTGGATCCCAGAATATGCCTAAGGCGATGCCCGTCATGCCTCGCTCAAGCACCTGAGCCAAAACAAAGGTTGCGTCCGCTGGCGCCCCACCACCGGCGTTGTCCGCAAAGTCTGCCAGAACCAAGGGCTTGCCCGCCGATTTGAAATCCTCCACGCGATCTAGGGCTTGGGGAATACTCGGCCATTCAACGGCCAGCTGATCTCTGAGCCCCCACAGACGTTGGCCAAATTCCGATGCTAGGGACGCTGCCTGTTCAGCATCACCGTCACAAATAGCCAGCATTCGCGTACCAACCTCCGCCACATCGCCCCAAGGGAAGCCGTGGGCCAGAGACAGACTCAACACGCCGTTACTGCCTTCTAACTTCTGCATATCATCAACAAATTCGCGCATGGGTGAATTCGGCGTGTGGTACATGGTTATCATGCGGCAGTCGTAATCGCGCATTACCGGTTGGATCTTTCCTTCTGCGGTATCTGCCGCCAAAGCAAAAAGCTCTTTGGCCCGATCCGGACTGTCCACATGAGGGTACTCTTTGTAAGCAACGATCAAATCTGCCGATTCCAGCATCTGGTTCGTCAGATGGCAGTGGGGATCAAGCTCAATGCCGATCACCACATCGCTGCCTACCAATTGTCTTGCCCGGCAAAGCAAGTCCCCCTCACAGTCGTCATAGCCAACAGCCATCATGGAGCCGTGCATGCTGATCAATGCGATATCAGGTCGCTCAGCAGCCAAATCAGCCAAGATTTCGTCGCGATAGTCTTCGTAGACTTCACGCACCGTTAATCCAGCAGGCTGGGCAAAGGCCGACAGGCTCTCGACAACTTCCCAACCACGAGCTTCTGCGGCACTGCGCCACTCATGCATGGGTGCTGAAAAAAGATTGGGGCGTATGGACGTGCCCTTGCGCGATAGGAAGCTTTCTTCGAAGGACAGACGTCCCGTGGGGATTGGGGAAAAGCTGTTGGTCTCTGTACCCAATCCCGCAATAAATACCTTCATCGAAGCGCCTCCTTCCGGCCAGTCATCATATCCTTGATCGTCATTGGCTGTTCCCAAGTGCTAGCCGCGACACATGTACGTCATCCATGATCAGGCCCTGGGCCGCAATATCGTCAGGTATTGGACGCCCCAATACTGCAGACCCTGCCAGCCGGGACAAGGCTGGCGCTGATTGAATGCCAAAACCACCCTGGCCTGCCAGCCAAAAGAAATCGGGAGCCACTTGGGAGTACCCCACCACCGGACATTTGTCCGCCACAAAACTCCGCAGCCCGGCCCACCTAGAGGCAATGCGCTGCACGCGTAGGTCAAAAGCGCGCTGAATGCGATCTGCGCACAAGGCGATATCCAGCTCGCCAGGCTGCACATCGCAGGGTTCAAAGGGCGTCTCATCTGCTGGCGACATCAGCATACGACCCGCATCGGGTTTTAAATAAAACGCTTCGTCGATATCGATGGTGATTGGCAAGCTTGATAGCACATCACTGGGCAAGTCTTCTGGTGCATCAATCAGCGCTGCCGTTCTACGCTTGGGGACCAGACCGATGGGTTCTGCATTGGCCAGCTGGCCGATCCGTTCTGCCCAAGCTCCCGCTGCATTGACGATCACGCGGGCCTGCAAGGTTCCCGTCTGAGTTGTAATCTCCCAGCACTGATCGTTGCGAGTCAACGCGACAACCGCATGGTTACAAAGCAGCTGGCCACCATGACTTTGCATCTGCCGCAGATAACCCTGATGCAAGGCGGCGACATCAATATCTTGACCGCTGACATCCAACATCGCCCCATTGGCGTAGCCCTCTTTTACTAGGGGGTTGTATTGCCGCAGGTCCGCCTCATCCAGCCGCTCCACGGGTGTTTGTCCGCCCACTTCCAAAATGGTTTGCGCCAAGGACGCTTGCTGATCAGGCCTGGCGATCATCAGAATTGGCCGCGGATGAAACAGCGGCTCGGTGGCAAATCCCTCCGGCGGGTTTAGAAAAAAATCTTCAGAAGCCCGAGTTAGGGCACGAATAGGCGCGGGACCATATACCGCAGCAAAGACCGCTGCCGAGCGGCCGGTCGTGTGATATCCAGGCATTGCCTCCATATCCAATAAGACCACGCTTTGCTCTTGGGATAGCTCTGCCGCTACGGATGCCCCAGCAATACCGGCGCCGATCACGGCGATGTCGTAGGTGGGACTTTTGGCGCTCATCAAACACAACCTCACATTCGAAGGGCTGGCATTGGGGACTTTTGGGGCTCAATGCCAGCAGCGGCTGACGCAGCATAATATCTGCCAAATGCCGCTTTATCGAAGCCCTAATTTCACTGCATGAGATTTCGCACCAGAAGCAACGATGACCAAGAACTGTATCGAGCTGCCTAACCCGTTTGCGGCAGAAGGCCTATCCGTGCCCCGCAGGCACGCTTTTGCGCTCCGCCGCAAAGCAGGCGTCCAACGACGTTTGAGTAAGGTCAGAGACAATGCTTCGCAGGGTTTCTTCCGGGGCATGAATCATGCGCGCACGAATCGCCACCGCCATGGTCGCGGCCTGCAAAATATCGCCATTGGACACCTCCCCCATGACCTTCAGGTCACTGGCTAGGGCATTCATGATCGTGGTGAGTAACTGGTGAACCCGCACGCTGTCCTGCGTGTGCTCGCTGAGCGGGAAAGCGATATCAAAGGTGTCGCCGGTATCGGTGACAACGCTGTAGGGCAAATGCTCCATGTCGACTCCTAAGTCCTAATTACCGTGAATTTAAACCGCTTGCCTAGGCCCATCAGAGTCTTTTTCCTCGACTCCTTCGCCTCCCTCGTCTCCCTCGTCTCCCTCGTTTTGGGCGAAACCACGCTGACCACTTAATGTCATGGCAACCCCAGTAGTGATACGCCGTTGAACACCGCCGCCGCGTGAAAACCCTACCAGTTTAAACGGCCCCTTTCCTTGGAAGTCACATACCGAGGCGGATCAGTGGCATGTGCGCGAGGTGCAATTTGTCTCTGATCAGGCCATTCTAGAGGTTCCTTAACACAAGGCATTTCCATGACGTTTACGCAAATGATCTGGGGCGTGAAAGAGAGCTTTCGGAATTACGTCGAGGCCGCGGAAGGCACAATCACCTTGAGTGACGGCGCAACGCGGGCAGAGAACGGCGCCTTTATCTTCCCCGCCCAGACCGGAGGCAATCTGACCGTCAATGCAGATGGCAGCGCATCAGGAGCCATGAGTTTTCAGGGCACGGTGACCTTCGAGGCCCACGGCGGCATGCTCAAATCCACACTGACGGAGCTGATGCTGGAGTCCACGGATGACGGCTTGGTGCTTTCTGTATTGGAGGGGCCGATGAACAAGAGCCGTTGTGCTGTGGCTGAGCTAGGGCCAGTCACTCTTGCAACCGACAATGAGATAACCCTGGGCACGAAGATCACGGTGGACGGCATGTATCAGATTGCCGACAACTATCCACCAGGCACCGAACTGGATCCGGTCTTGCTGAAGTAAGTCGGGCCGATCCTGAATCGCTAAATTAAGCCGACAGGGTGCAAGCCGCCATCAGGTCCAGTGTGAAACACAGTAAAGATAAACAGGAACTTTGCCGGAGGCTTGCATGGACCAGCGTTTAATCTGGGGACACATCAACATCAACGTCAGTGATCTGGACGCCTCCATCCATTTCTACCAGCAGCTCGGTTTTGAACTGTTCATGCCGAGCATTCCCTATTTGAATCTGACCGCCGAGCCGGGCCAGCCGCGACAGCTGTCACCGGAACTTGCCGAGGGACTCGGTGTGCCCGCCGGGACAACGGGGCGCGCATGTATCATGCAACTGGGTAAGGGACTGCCTAAATTGGATCTAACCGAGTTGTGCAAGACGGATTCGCGTGGGCCGCTACACAATAGCGATCTGGGATTTGTGCGCCTGTGTTTGGCATCCCAGGACCTGCAATCCGACTATCAACGGCTGTCTGATCAGGGCGTAGAATTTCTCTCCCCACCAACCCAATGCGTAAACCGCCTAGCCGATATGGCCATTTGTAAGGATCCGGACGGTACGTTAATCGAGTTACTGCAGGTTTACTTGGAGCGTTGGCCACGCGTTCCTCAAACCCAGGCCGCAAACTAGAGCAGCGCTGATCGGCGGATCGCAGAAAAATCTGCAGTATCGTTTGCCCTAGCCCCATACCTTTAACGCTCTTCATCTACCTCTTATTCTTGAATCCTCTTAACGCAGTTTGATGGTGTGCATCGCGTCTTTTGTCACGAACACGGCAGCAGCATCAAAACTTGGCGGCCCAAAGCTCCCAGTCGCATTGTTGCTAAATCCGTACTGCTCTTTTGGCATTCCAAAGAAATTGGTGTCTAGGCTGTTGTTTGCATTCACATCGTGGAATACACCAATGGCGTATTTGCCTGCTGGAATGTCAAAAACATGCACGAACTTCCCAGCCTGCGTCGCTTGAATTAAGCCATCCACAATCCCGGTTGCTGGACCGCCTTTCTCACCACGATCTTGTTCAAATGCTTCCTTGGAGTCATAAATCGCGATGTGTAGTTCACCAGCCTCACTGATGTTCTCAACGGTGATCGTTAGGCTGTAGGACCAGCTCGTCCCTAACCACAGTGACAACACCAATCCCAGCATCAAACCTCTAACGCTGTTCTTCAATTGCCTACCTCCCTGTTAAAGCACACCTTCTTCCCGTCACGCGTTAGTCCACCCAAGCCCCTGCTCAATCCTTACAAGAGAAAATAATGTCAGTTTGCGGGTAATTGCCGATAAAAAAGGGACCCTTCGCATCCTCAAACGCAATGACCCTCACATTTTTACTCTGCTTTTGACAGTAGAGGTACGCGTACCAACGCGCTTCGGATCGAAGGATGCTTAGCCGACTATTCGGCGCCCCGCCTTTATGAGTCAGCCGAAGGTTTTCCTCGGGCCGCAAGGTCGTGGGCGACGAGGTCGCGCAACCTGTCAGGCTTATCGCCATTGGCAGCACCGTAAGCAGCACCAAACCTCTAAAGCTATTCATTTGTTTATCATCTCCGCTAAAGGCATCAACCAAAGGTGGCAAACGTTGTCGAGAATTCCTCAAACTTAAATTGAAGCAGCACATCACGTGCTACTTCAGATCAAAGATTTATCTTTAACAAATCCATACTGCAAACCACCATAGCCTAGGTATGTGCCGCCTCAAAGCTTCAGTGCTTGGCCAGAGCCTGGTTAACGCCGGCCTGCCAACAATCCTCAGCTCGGTGTTTTGTGTCCGAGGCCTACTGGCGCATTTTTGCAGCTGTTATAAATGTCTTAAGAGATATTGGGGCATCTCGGATGAAGGCACCTATCGTCTTGTCTTTCTTGTTTAACCATGTCGGAGAAAACAGGAATAAATACAGATGACTGGGGGCTACGGGCCCAAAGGAATGGTGCCGGAACGCGGAATCGAACCGCGGACCTACTGATTACGAATCAGTCGCTCTACCAACTGAGCTATCCCGGCATTTGCAAAAGCCATGATACGAGTCGCTTACCTTCGTACGCCTTTGGGTGTCCATCTTTCCCAAAGTACGCTGCGCTCAATTTTTGCAATCACAGAGTGGCCGTTCGTGGCCCTACTCTACGCGGCTCTCGACTCGCCAACGCTAGGACGGCGCAATCGACAGCGGGCGTATTGTATCCAAAGGGCGGTGCCGACAGAAAGAACTGTTTGGCATTTGCGTGGCCGGACCTTCCAATAGTAAGTACAGGGCCACCTCTAAAGCAGCTGCCGCTAGGGCTCCAGACCGTAAACCGCCCGTTCGAAAGCTGTCATCGTGGCGACCGCCTTGGGGTCCAAGAAAGGCAACACCTGAGTTGCAAAAATACCAAACACACCTTGGGCCCGATCCAACCAAAAGTACGAATTGAATAACCCAGCCCAAGAACCTGAACCGGGCGCCCGCCCGTTCACCGTACCTTCGGGGTGCACCATAAGACCTAAGCCCCACTGGGCACTGGCGCCAAAGCTAGCATCCAGATCATGGCTGAGCACTGGGATCTGCGGGCATATCCAAATCCAACTGCCCCCGATCGACCAATTGCAGGGCGGCTACCGTGGTGACCAATTTTGTCATCGAGGCGATGGCGAAAATGGCGTCTTCTTGTGCCGGGCGGCCTGCATCACCGCTGTAACTTCCCGCTACGTGGCTGAGCAGGGTGCCATTGGCATCCCCAACCAACCCGGCGGCGAACACCAAACCCCCTCGCTGAACGGCTTCGTCCAGGATGCTCTTCGCTTTATTAAGCTGCTGCGCTTGTATCGCCACTGGAACATCCTAACCGACAACGATGTTGCACAAACCTAACACCATCTAGCCTTCTGAATAGCGTTTCAATTTTGGTCAACGCCGCAAATCATCAAAGCTCTTGCAACCTAATCTGCGGCTACTCCGAATACTCACAAGTGTCTGCATCATCGAGAGAAACCCAAGCCATCGGGCGGGTTAAGATCTGGAGCTGCTTGCTTAGCCTGCTGAGTTGCTCAAGCTTGGTTCAAATATCTGCTCGGATATCGAAAGTGCGGGCAACCGGCGGCCCAGCAAGAAAGGGACCAACCGTATCGATGAAGCCAGTCTCAACGCGCCAGCCCATATAGGCCTGTTGATGCTCGGCAGTCTCCCATTGTTCAACCAAAAAGAGACTTTTGGTTTCTTGATCTAGGTAGGTTTCGACCTTTTCGCAACCGGCATAATTGCGGGTATCCACCAGCGCTTCTTTCATCACGCCGAGAAATTCCTGCAACGTGTCTGGATTGGTTGGTAGCTCTAGTGTGACTAATACGCTCATGATCTTTCCCCTTTTGATTTGACGCTGTGACGGATTCGCGCCTTTGAGTGTCGCCCTCCGACAGCTCGGCCCGGGCATGTTGCGATGTCTGTGTCCATTTATTGCTCATGCAACTTATTGCTCATGCAACTTATTGCTCATGCAACTCGAGGCGTCCGCCAAACGTTGTTGCGCTCGGCCAGCCTCCCGTTACTCGCCGCTCCACCTTATTGCGCTTTTGCCACCAAGCAAAGGATTGTTTGATGACGGCTTCGTGGGTCAACTAACCGTTGGTTGGCACATTCAATGCGACCAGGTTCTTCAGCAAGTCCTGTCCTGCGGTGCTCGGATTCACGTCTTTGTCGATTTTAACGATCTTGCCTTGTGCATCGATGTAAAAGGTCCAACGCTTCGAATATCCCATCGACGCTAGGACTCCATAGGCCTTGCTGACGCCTTTGCCTGCGTCAGACAGGATGGGAAAGTTCACATCATTCTGCTCGGCAAAAGCCCTGTTGGTATCAAGGTCATCTGTGCTCGCCATGAAAAACTGGACATCAAACCGTCGCACTTGCCGTTTGCTATCACGGACTGATTTGCACTCGATGGTGCATCCTCCGGTAAAGGCCTTTGGAAAAAAAGCCAGCACGACGTGTTTGCCACGCAGCTCCGATAGTCGGTAAGTCTTGCCATCGCTGGCTTCTAGGGCCCAATCGGGAGCCACATCACCCACCTGTAACGACGCCTGAACCTGAGCGGTCATGACCAGCAGACATCCAAGCAGTGCGTTCTTGATTACCGTGCTCGTTTTCATACTTTTACCCGTACCGCCTGATCTTTTGGTTGTTTTAACTTCGCTTGGCTGCGGGCCTCAATATCTTTTTAGAAGCCCCGATTAGGCTTGAAGAGTTTCTTAAAGGTTTTCTTGAGGGCTTTGTGAAGCCTTTTTAAAACCCAGACAGCAGCGCCCAAGCCGTTGGTCACTTTTTGTGAACAGTCTTTCTCAAGCTTACCTTTCTAAGCCTTCGCATCAAGAGGGCTTGCGTAACTGAGCGACTGCGCTTGGACTACCGGGTGTCGCCAATCAGCGCATCCTTGTGTCGCTGCAATTCTCGCTCGGTCGCATCCAACTCTTGGTTTAAGCGCAGGATTTCTGCTTTCAAGCTATAGCCGAGCTCTTGCAGCGAACCCGGGGTCGGCGTTGGTGATGATCCTTGCAGTCCATCCAACAACTCGATCTCATGATTCAGCTGCTTAAGCTGATGCTGCAATCGCGCTAAACGCTGCTCAAGAAGACCTCGATGGATACGGTTGTTAGGCTCCATAGAGTTCCTGGAGAAAAGCTAGCCAAGGAACATGCAAAAAAGAAACATGTAGCAACGCTGTCGGCGAACAGGGAGAGGGTAGTTTGGTGGGCTGGGGTATCGTTCTGGCCCAGCCGCCGCTCAAGGTGTTTGTCCTTGGGGGAAGGCCAAACCTTTGTCGACCATAGCCCGACGAATCGCCTCAATCCGACGTCTGTTCTTGCCCAGATCAGAGTATCCAACTCTGGAGGCTGAGCGGACAAATATCCGGTCTCCCCGAACTTGCATCTGAATGTCGTCGACAAATTTCAATATCCGAGTGGTCGCTTCGGCCCGCAACTCGTCATCCTGCAACCTCGACACCGAATACTCGCGCTGCTCAGACATGTACTCGGCTACCGAAGCCAGCAGTTGTTGCGCTTGGGTGTAATCGCCTGGACCACCCTCGGCACCACGGCTGATCAAAGGTTCAATGTAGTGAGACGACTTGTCCGCATCATCGCTGCAAACACAATTGGGTGAGGACGGACAGGGTGGCAATCGATCTAATTGGTCGTTCATAGCAATAGCTCCAGTCGCCATAAAAACGCCCATCAAACCGATCAATAGAGCAAGCCAATATCGAGGCAGAAGATCATGCGCTCTACGCAATCTAACCATCGCTATTCTTCCAGTTGGGCTGAGTTGTAACGGTAAGAGCCTGTGCAGCCCTGTCACCGCCACTGTTGGGTTGATCTTAGGCCCTGAACAGCGAAATACCAACGTTGTCCTCAACTTGGTTCTTGGCTTGATCCTTGGCTTGATCCTTACCGTTGTCCTTAGTGATCCTTAAGGGGATTCGCTCACACAATCCACACCACCCCAGCATAAATCGGTGCTGTCCGCGCTTTCCCATTCGCCAAATATCGGCCTGACAATCGTCACCTGAAGACTGCCATCGGCGATGCTTCCCGATAGCGCCAACGATACCGCGTCGGCAGCGGCATCCGAGGCCGCAACGACAAAAGCTGGACCACCCAAGGGCGAAGCGGTTTCGGCGCCTGCTATATCATCCAGCAACGCATTCACCCACTCAGCACCTTCATCCCGCGCATCCTCGATAGCGGCCAAATCGCCGCCGCCAGCTATTCGGGTTTGCAGGCGTGCCATTTCTGCGCGAACCCAATTAACGGCCTGTTTGTAATGGACATTGAGCTTGGTGCTGTTGGCTGAGACCACGTAATTTTGGTAAGCGGGAATGGCGAAGGTTGTGACAACGCTGATGA
>JAYOSS010000005.1:0-8360 GCA_038139355.1 Gammaproteobacteria bacterium | reverse complement strand
TGATGGCGATGACGATCATCAGCTCGATCAACGAAAACCCTCGTTGGATTTTGGCCTGCCGGACAAGGTAGGAACTGGGGTGCAGTCGATAAGCCGCTTGCCCATCAGGCGATAAACCACAATCACCACAGCAGCCCATTTCCAAAGGGTAGTCCCCTTGGGTTGGATTGGGCTCCGGCGCTTTGGCACGTTCTGGTTTTGGGTACATCTGCGGGCTCAGATTCGTCATCTCGCCTCCTGATTCTGTTGTCGGAACTCAACATGCCTCCTCCACCGCTTGGTATCTATCAGTGAAGGTTAGGGTCTTTGTAATCCAGAGACTCAGAGCGTTGGGCCGATACTTACGGCGGCCAGAGACTTAACAACTGTCTAAAAGACTTGGAGGGATGTCTGATTTCCACAAAACCCAGAAACCAAACCTAGGACACCAAACCCAGGACACCAAACCCAGGACACCAAACCAAGGACACAAAAAAACGAGTACCGACACCTGAGATATGGAAGCTACGGATGCAACGACCCAACACACAGAAGCACAGCTTGGAGAGCGCTCTCGCTGGGGAATTTCCGGCAGGGATGTCAAATCCGGGAGCCCCTGCACCAGAGGTTATGGGCGACATTTATCAAGCCATTGCCCACCCAGCCGCGATGCAGCTCGCCTCACCCACCGCCGAACAGGAATCGGTACCCGCCTACGTGGACGCGCTGTTTGCCAAAGCGCTGCAACAGCGCGCATCAGACCTGCACCTTGAGCCCCAACGCAACGGTCTGCGCATTCGCCTGCGGGTTGACGGAATACTCCACGACTTACCAACTCCGCCGACAGAAATTGCGCTGCGCCTGTGTGCTCGCATCAAGGTCATGGCCAAGCTCGATATCGCTGAACGCCGCCTGCCCCAAGACGGACGGATCTCAGTGCCCGGACAACACCAGAGGATAGATCTACGGGTAAGTTCACTGCCGACCCTGTGGGGCGAAAAACTGGTGCTGCGAATCGTGCCAGAAACGTCCGCTATCTTGCCCTTAGAGGCATTAGGCCTGAGCGAACAGCAAAGACACGTCTTTGCTACAGCCCTCAGTCAGCCCCAAGGGTTAATTTTGGTTACTGGACCCACCGGCAGCGGTAAGACGCTGACTCTCTACAGTGCTTTACAGACCTTGAACGCGGACTACCGCAACATTTCCACCGCTGAAGAACCGGTTGAGATACCGCTACCCGGAATCAATCAGGTAGGCATTGCGCCTCATATTGGCTTGGATTTTGGTGCCACCCTGCGCGCCCTGCTGCGCCAAGATCCTGACGTGCTCATGGTGGGCGAAATTCGTGATGAGGATACAGCGGCCATGGCTATTCGCGCCGCCCAGACAGGACATTTAGTGCTGTCTACGCTGCACACCAAATCCGCCATCACAACCCTGGCGCGACTGCGCCAATTGGGCATCAGCGACCGTGATGTCCTGGAATCGGTAACCTTGATTGTAGCCCAGCGTTTGCTCCGAAAATTGTGCGATCGGTGTAAGTTACCCACTACCCTAAGTTGGCACGCAGCGACACCGGATCTAAACGCTCAGACCCAGAGCTTTAAGGCCAATCCAGATGGCTGCCACCATTGCTTACAGGGTTATCGCGGGCGAATGGGGGTATTCGAGCTTTGTTCCCCAGCAATGTTGAATGGTCCCGATGAACACGCATCCAAAGACACGACTGTTAGGCCGCCAGGCAGTTCTCAGAAAGCCAGCGACACTGCTGAAATTGCGGGATCTGCACCAACGCCGTATCAAGATCTTCGGGCCATGGGCCTGCAGCACTATGCCCAAGGCTTAACCTGCCTGACAGAAGTCGACCGGGTGCTGCCACAGCAATCCTTTGAGTCCGGCGATGCAACCGCAGTCAATTCAGCCGTCCTTGCGCCGTTCGACCTGTCACGGACCAACGTCAGGGCGCCATGGCCAGATGGCTTTACCCTCAATAGCAATTACGACTGCGATCAATGATTCGCTTTCGCTGGCAAGGTGTCGACAGCCTTGGATTGCCCCAGCAGGGAGAACTGACCGCTGATTCCAAGACTGCGGCAGAACAGCAGCTGAAATCCATCGGCATTTCAGGCTTGCACATGCATAGCGTCGCAGAACATGTCCGCTCCCCGGGCTCGCTGCGCGAACTTCGCTGGACTTTCAACAGCCGCCCTGCGAATTTGCGGGTCAGGAGAAAAGACCTGGGCATTTTCAGTGGTCAATTTGCCGATCTACTCGCCGCGGGCATTCCGGTTTTGGACGCCATCGAAACCCTTGAGGAAGGTCGCACAGGGAATTTCGCTGTGCTGTTGCGATCGCTCAAAGAGTCCCTCAACCAGGGGCTGACCCTTGCCGATGCCATGGCCAAACATCCCCGGGTTTTTGACGCCTGCTACATCAATCTGGTGGAGTGCGAGCAAGTCGCAGGCAAGCTTCACCGCGCACTGGCAACGCTGGCTGCCCAAATCGAACACCGCAAAGCTCTGACGCAAAGACTACGGCAGAGCATGCTCCAGCCCGGGCTTATTTTAGTAACGGCGTTGGCAGCGACCGGACTATTGCTGGTGTTCGTGATGCCTGAGTTTGCCGCCTTATACCGACAACAAAGCCAAGAACTACCCGCTATCACCCAGTGGGTCATGAAGATGTCAGAGGAAGCGCAAATGCACGCTAAACCGGCCATGGCTGGACTGGTCGTCACCCTTATCGCTGCCTATCTGCTCTATCAAAACAGTGTCATATGCCATCGTCTGGTTGACCGGGCTTTACTGGCCTTACCGCTGTTTGGGTCCTTAATACGCTGCTCCAATATAACGGACCTTAGCCGCACGCTGTCGGCGCTGCTTGACGCCGGGGTGCCATTAAATCAGGGCCTAGAGCACAGCAGTTCGGTTTGCCGCAACGCGGTCTTTCGACGGGCTATCGAACAGGCTAAGGATCAAATTGAAAACGGCGCCGCGCTGCATCAGGCCCTGGCTTGGCGACCCTGTTTCCCTACAGCCTACCAACGCATTGTTCGCTTGGGCGAGGAAACCGGCAATCTAAGCCACATGCTGAATCATGCTTGCAAGATCTATGAAGCACACACCAATCGGGTGTTGGATACGCTGGTGCCGATGATCGAACCCATCCTCATGGTCATCTTGGGTATCGTCGTAGGCGGCCTGATCCTTGCAATGTATCTGCCCATATTTTCTATGGGAACGCTCTTTCAAGCCTGACCCCAAAGCGCCGCCAATCCCAGCCGGACTTCGCGTGTTCAAGTCCAACGCATTTGGTAGGCTTCGGGTTTTGGAGGCTATTCATGCTTGTAGGCCTGACCGGCGGCATCGGCAGCGGCAAAAGCGCCGCAGCAGATCATTTTGCTGCACTAAATATCGACGTGGTGGATGCGGATATTGCCAGCCGCACGGTAGTAGAACCCGGTAAGCCCGCACTATCGGAGATTGCCAATCATTTTGGCAGCGATCTGCTTTTAGCCGACGGCAACCTAGACCGAGCCAAACTGCGAGCCATCGTTTTTGCTGACATTGCGGAACGCAAGTGGCTGCAATCGCTATTGCACCCCTTGATCAGTCAGTGCTTAAAAGACCAGATTAAAGCCAGCGCAACGCCCTACTGTTTGCTCGTTAATCCTTTGTTGCTTGAATCCGGCCAGGGCCGCTGGTGCGACGAGATTGTTGTGGTGGACGTTGCCGAAGAACTGCAGGTGACCCGAACCATGGAGCGGGACGACAATTCACGGGAGCAGGTCGAAGCGATTTTGGCTGCCCAGCTAAAGCGTGAAGACCGCTTAGACCAAGCATCTCACGTTTTGACCAACGATCGTGACTTACCGCATCTGTATCGCCAGGTTGAAGCATTGCATCAGGAGTTCGTGAGCCGATGACTACAGCTCGTATCGTTAACTGCCCCACATGCAGCAAAGCCGTAAAATGGACGCCCAACAATGCCTACCGCCCATTTTGCTCTGAACGATGCAAACTCATTGATTTGGGTAGCTGGGCAGCTGGGGAACACCGTATACCCGATGACTCTCCCCCGGACTTTACCGACCCCGAATCTGAAAGCGAGCTCTAGGTCCTGTCACTCACTGTACGCGATCTGCGTCTATTAACTGCGATATTCGGCGTTGATGCGCACGTATTCGTAAGAGAGGTCAGTCGTCCAAATGGTTTGCTCGGCATCGCCACGTCCCAAGTCGATACGCACATGGAACTCATCTTGGGCGAGGACCGCAGCACCTGCGGCTTCGGTATAAGCCTCAGACATCATACCGTTCTCGGCCACCTGCACGTCGTCGAGCCAAAGACTGACCTTTGTTTCGTCCAGCTCATCAACCTCAGCACGGCCAATGGCCATACAAAAACGCCCCCAGTTCGCATCCCCGGCAAATAACGCTGTTTTAACCAACGGAGATTCAGCCACGGTATAGCCCACCTCTGCACACTCGTGTTCCGAAAGACCGCCGCTGACGGTGATGGTGACAAATTTGGTGGCGCCCTCACCATCTCGAACAATTGCTTGCGCTAGGGTTTGGGCAACCTCCAGCACGGCGTTTTGCAACTGGGCAAATCGTTCGTCTTCGGGACCAGAAATGGAGGTCATTTGACTTTGCCCCGTAGCCGCCAACATAAAGCAATCGTTAGTAGAGGTGTCTCCATCAACGGTGATGCGATTAAAGCTGGCGTTGGCCACCGCTACCACCATTTGCTCCAGGGCAACGTTGCTCACCACTGCGTTGCAGGCGATGTACCCCAACATAGTCGCCATATTTGGCTTGATCATGCCTGAGCCTTTGGCGACACCGGTAATGATGATCTCCTCACCATCCAAAGTGACTTTCTTGCTAACGGCCTTAGGCACCGTGTCCGTTGTCATAATGGCTTTGCTGAAGGCCAACCAACCATCTGGTCGGACGTGAGCCGCCATGGAGGCCACCGTGTCACAGAGTTTAGGGACGTTTAGCCGCTCACCGATCACACCCGTGGAAAAAGGCTGAACTTGTTTTTGATCCAATCCGCAAGCGCCGGCGACAGCCGCACAAACCGCTTCCGCATCCTCCCGCCCCGGTTGACCGGTAGCAGCGTTAGCGTTGCCGCTATTGACGATCCAAGCCCGCGCTTGCCCTTGTCGGGCTTTTGCAACGTGCACTGGCGGAGCAGCAAAAGCGGACTGGGTATAAACGCCGGCCATCACGGTTTCTGGAGCAAAGACCACCATGGCTAGGTCATCTCTGGTCGTGGTTTTCACGCCGGCACAGGCGGTGGCGATGCTCACACCGGGCACCGGTAATAGTTGCCCTGGCTCACTCAGGTTTACCGCCAAGACAGCCTCCTCATTGCGCTATCGCGACATGACATCATTGTTTCTATCCGTTGGGGATCAAACCCGACCGTGACATTGTTTGTATTTTTTGCCGGAACCGCAGGGGCACGGCTCGTTACGGCCTACTTTGCGTTCTTCACGGATGAAGGTCTCAGCCTTTGGTCTAGCCGTTGCTTGTTCCTCGGGTTGAGCATCAGCTGGGTCCGCCTGGCTATGCTGAAAGCTCATCTGCTGCGCGGCCTTGGCGCGCCGAAGTCTTTCCTGGGCCTCTATCTCCTCAGGGTTTTCGATCTGCATTCTTGAGAGCATACGTATCACGTCAAATTTGATGTTCTGCAGCAAGCTCTGAAACAGTTCAAAAGACTCCCGCTTAAATTCCTGCTTGGGCTGTTTTTGTGCATAGGCTCGAAGATGGATGCCCTGCCGCAATTGGTCCATAGCAGCCAGATGTTCTTTCCAGCGCTGATCCAAAATTTGCAGCATGATCTGCTTTTCAACCAGTCGCATATCAATGTTGCCTTGAAGCCAGCGCTGTTCCTTCTGGGCATATTCTTCTTCAATTTGCGTGAGTATGCGTCTGGCCAATCCGTCTTCGTCCAGATCCTGGTCTTGATCCAGCCACTGACTCACCGCCTGGGTGCTGCCAAATTCGCTTTGCAGCGCCTGCTCCAGGCCGCCGATATCCCATTGCTCCACAAGACTTTGGGGTGGTATGTGCTCAGCCACCAACTCGTAAACGACTTCTTCCCGCATTCCCTCCACGGTTTCACTGATATCCACTGAATCCATCAACTCACGACGTTGCTGATAGATCACCTGACGTTGGTCGTTGGACACATCATCGTATTCCAACAAGTTTTTACGAATATCGAAGTTGTGCCCCTCTACCTTACGCTGGGCATTTTCGATGGAGCGATTGATCATCCTATGCTCAATCGCTTCGCCGCTGCCGTCGTTGAGTTTGTACATCATGTTGCGAATGGAATCGGACACGAAAATCCGCATAAGGTTGTCGTCTAACGACAAATAAAAGCGGCTGGAGCCCGGATCTCCCTGGCGACCGGACCGGCCTCGCAGCTGATTGTCGATACGACGAGATTCATGCCGCTCCGTGCCAATAATGTGCAATCCACCGGCAGCCACAACAGCATCATGGCGCTGTTGCCACTGCGCTGATGCTTCAGCAATTTCTGCTTCCGACGCCTCCGGCACTTTGGCAAGCTCGGCATCCAGGCTGCCACCTAAGACAATATCGGTACCCCGGCCGGCCATGTTCGTTGCGATGGTCACAGCGCCCGGTCGTCCCGCATCGGCGACGATATCCGCCTCCCGTTCGTGCTGCTTAGCGTTGAGTACGTTGTGGGCGACTTTGCGCCGGTTCAGCTCGGCGGACAGCAATTCAGAACTTTCGATGGAGGCGGTACCAACCAATACTGGTTGCCCCCGCTCAATGCAGGAAGTGATGTCTTCCACGATGGCGTCGTACTTTTCTTGCAGGGTCAGGTACATCAAATCGTTGCGATCGTCGCGAATCATGGGCCTGTGGGTGGGCACTACTACCACGTCAAGGCCGTAAATCTGCTTGAACTCAAAAGCTTCGGTGTCGGCGGTACCCGTCATGCCCGACAGTTTTTTGTATAAACGGAAGTAGTTCTGGAACGTTGTTGAAGCCAGGGTTTGGCTTTCGTTTTGGATCGCCAGACCTTCCTTTGCCTCTACTGCTTGGTGAATACCATCCGACCAGCGTCTGCCAGGCATGGCGCGCCCAGTATGCTCATCAACGATGATCACCTCGCCGGAAGCGATCATGTACTGATCATCGCGCTTAAAAAGTTTGTGCGCTTTTAGCGCGGCGTGAACGTGGTGCAATAAGTTCAAGTTTGCGGAGGAATAAAGGCTGTCACCAGGCTCCAGCAGCTTCAGCCCAATGAGCGCATCCTCAACCTTTTGATGCCCCAACTCCGTCAGTTCAATCTGTCGATTTTTTTCGTCCACCATGTAATCTCCGGTGGGCTCTACGTCAGGCTCACCGAAGACTCGTGGCGTATCGTCAAAAGGCTGCTCAGTTAACGTTGGGGGTATCTGATTGATGATCTGGTATAGGGAAGTATTTTCTTCTGACGCGCCTGAAATGATCAGCGGTGTGCGCGCTTCGTCGATCAGAATGGAGTCAACTTCGTCGATGATGGCGAAATGCAAATCTCCCTGCAGGCGATCTTCGGCGGTAAACGCCATGTTTGAACGCAAATAATCAAAACCAAATTCGTTGTTCGTGCCGTAGGTAATATCTGCTCGATAAGCCAGCATCTTTTCGTCCGTTGGCTGACCAGACTGAATGATCCCCACGGTCAGTCCCAGTGCTTGGTAAATAGGCTCCATCCACTGAGCATCGCGCTTGGCCAGATAGTCATTGACGGTGACCACATGCACGCCCTTACCAGGCAGCGCGTTGAGATAGGCCGGCAAAGTAGCCATCAGGGTTTTACCTTCACCGGTCCGCATTTCTGCAATGCGCCCTTCGTGCAGCGTAATGCCCCCGATCAACTGGACATCGAAATGGCGCATGTCCTTGGTTCGCTTGGCGGCCTCGCGCACCGCGGCAAACGCCTCAGGCAGCAACGTATCTAAGCTGTCGCCTTGATCCAGGCGCTGGCGCAACTGGGCCGTGTGAGCGACCAAGTCGGTATCGGCGGTGAATTCGGACTCAAGATCGTTGATGCGTTGCACCAGTCGACCCATTCGCTTTAATTCACGAGAGTTCTTGGTGCCAAAAAGTCGGGCGAGGAAATTTGCCATAGGTTGCGGTGTGTCAAAAACCGCAATTGTAGCGCCAGTACCTCAAGATCTATACCAAGCCGTAACGAGATTTTACGTTTTGGGAATCAGTTCTGAGATGTGACGTACCCGTCGATTAGGCAGGAGGCCTTTGATAAGCGGCCGGAAAGATCGAGACTAGTAGATCGAGTTACCGAGCACTGACGTACCGAGCTGGATTGACGGCCTTGCCCGATTTGAGC
>JAYOSS010000004.1:3745-41825 GCA_038139355.1 Gammaproteobacteria bacterium | reverse complement strand
CCTAGAGTATTTCCTCAAAAAGACCGGGCCATTGACCATGCCACCGTCCCAGTTGGGTGCCTTTGCCAAGAGCGACCCATCCCAGCCGTCCGCCAATATCGAGTGGCATGTGCAGCCGCTGTCCTTAGACAAATTCGGCTCCCCTCTGCACAAATACAATGCCATCACCCCCTCGGTATGTAATCTGCGTCCATCCAGCCGCGGCAGCGTGACCTTGAAATCTGCCAATCCCGGGGACGCTCCTGCCATCGCTCCCAACTACTTGAGCACTCAAGAGGATTTGGATGTGGCTGTGGCGGGACTGCGCTTTACCCGCCAAATCATGTCAGCCTCGGCGCTGGCTCCTTACCAGCCGGTGGAGCTCAAGCCCGGCCCTGAAATACAAACTGACGAAGAGTTACAGCAGGCTGCGGGGGATTTGGGCACCACGATTTTTCATCCGGTGGGCACCTGCAAAATGGGGCCCAAGCACGATGAAACCGCGGTGGTTGATGATGAGTTACGGGTGCATGGTATTCAGGGTCTGCGCGTCATCGACGCCTCCATCATGCCCACCATCACATCGGGCAACACCAACGCGCCTACGGTCATGATTGCAGAGCGCGGCGCCGACTTTATCCGTAGAGACTATGGGCACACTCGCTAGCACCAGTAAATCCGGTGCTAGTAGTTTTTTCACGAAGCGTCTTTTTTGGCCTGTAGCCTTGTGCCCCGGAGTTTTTTGCCCCGGAGCTTGGCGCCCCTGACCGTGTAGACCGGGCGTCTTTAGCGCCGATCTATCTATTGCTTTGGGTCTTGCTTTGGGTCAGAGCGCCATAGGTCAGCGCTTTGAACTGATCCGCAAAGCGAGTTCGGTTAGGAACGGTCTGGGTCATGAAAATACCAATCAGATTTTCCGCCGGATCCACCCAAAAACGCGTGCCTGCGGCGCCGCCCCAACTGTACTCTCCAGCAGACCCAATGGTGCCTGCCGCTGCCGGATCCGTGGTAACGCCAAAACCCAGACCGAAGCCGTATCCGGGCCGACCATAGGGCCCAACCATATTGCCGATGTGATCGGAGGTCATAAACTCCACAGTCTTCGGCGACAGCAAGCGCACCCCGTCCAGCTCGCCGCCGTTCAGCAGCATTTGCGAGAAGCGCAGATAGTCACGGGTGGTTGAAAGCAGTCCTGCCCCGCCACTTTCAAACTGTCTGGGCTGCACAAAGCCGGCACTGGTTTCCGCATCGGCGACTTCCAGTCCCTTGCCCGTTACCGGCGCCAGAAAATCCGTGCCCACGATGCCTTTCGGCTTGTAGAGCTGTGCTAACCGAGGCAACTTGTCCTGGGGCACCGTAAAAAAAGTGTCCCTCATGTCCAAGGGGACAAAGATTCGTTGCTGCAGAAACTCGCTGAATTTCATTCCAGACAGAACTTCAACCAGCCGTCCCTGTACATCTACGGCAACGCTGTAGTGCCATCGGGTTCCCGGTTCGTATTGAAGCGGTATTTTGCCCAGTTCAGCCACGAACTGCTGCAAGCTCAAATCCCCTTTTGCCCACAGCTCTGCATACTGTTGATCCACTTCCGTACGTCCAAAAACGCCGTAGGTGAATCCAGCCGTGTGCATGAGCAAGTCCCGAATGGTGGGCTGGCGCGCAGCCGGGCGAGTTTGGCCCAACACCGACTCGTCCACCTGACCCTGATTGCGCGTGATGATACCGTCTGAAACCGAGCTCGTGTCTGCGGTGGACAGTGCCACCTCCAAATCAGCCAACTCAGGAAGGTACTTTCCTACCGGATCGTTGAGCTTAAATTTCCCCTCTTCGAAGAGCATCATCAGCGCCACACCGGTAATCGGTTTGGTCATGGAGTAAATCCGGAAGATCGCGTCTTCGTTCATGGCCCGGCCTGCTTCCCGATCAGCCATTCCGTAAGTTTGCTGGTAAACAATCTTGCCATCACGAGCAATCAGCCCCATGCCGCCGACCATGGCTCCCTCTGCGACCCGGGCATCCATAAAGTTGGTGAGTCTGTCCAGACCCGCCTCAGAAAACCCGTGACGCTGTGGCGAGCTTTGACGAATTTCGCCAGCCGACGCGGTGCTGGCGCACAGCAGTGCTCCCAGCAGCACCGATATCATAGTTCTGATCATTAGCTTCCCCTCTCAATAAGCCAGAATAAAACCCTCAGTTGCCGAATCGATAACGCAGCTTCGCAACGAAACTATCGATCACTGGATCCGTAAAGCTTTCGTCGAACAGATCCAATACATCGTATTCATCAGTAGGCCGCAGAGAGTTGCCTCGGTTGTAGACCAAATAGAAATCCGTCAGCGGCGCAATGGCCCATCGATAGCGTAGCTGTGTCGTTAGGCGTGTAATATTGAAATCGTAGTTTTCTTGCTCCCGGACAGCCGCAACCAACGATCCGTCACCGGCAGGCACCGCATAAAAGCCTTTGTCTGTGGCTCGTACTCCAGCCCACTGCAGGTTCCAGCGCAGCTGATGACCCGGCGCAATGAACCAGTTGATGTCCAACGACGGTTGCCACTCATCGGCGTCAAAGGCGCCGAAATTCCGGCCGCCCTGATGTACCAGCCAGCCGTTGCGATCCTTGTATCGCAGATCCAAGGACATACGAATTTGATCAACGGGGATGTAGGTCACGCCCACCGAAGCGTTATAGGACCAATCTCCCAAGTGCTCCTGAGCACCACCAATACCGAAGGTATAGCTGGCTTTTTTGCCGGCATCGGTGGACAACAAGGTCTCGAACCAACCGCCCCCATCAACCTTGTAAGCACCGTTACCGCGGCTATCGATGTCCTCATACCGCTTAGGAAAATAACCAATGCCCGCCCGCAGGGTGTTGCGGCCCGGCAGCACTACCGACGAACGCCACAAAATAGCGCTGTCCGTCGTTTGGTTTTCACTCAAATTCTGTTGGTGTCTCAGCACCAAGGTGGTACGAAAATTGGTTAGCTGTTTGCTGACGTTTTGCTTGTTAAACAACAGCACATAACGCCCCAAGACATAGTCGTTACGACGCAAAAAACCCAAATCGTTAAAGTCGATGTCCTCATCCATGACGTCGAGCTCAAACTTGTGGCGCAGGTTTGGCGTTGCTGCATAGAGCGCGTCGATCATGCCGCCGTAACCCGTTACACCGTCCCGATCACTCATGATGACCTGGGCGTCTGCATTCAGCTTGCCTTCACCTGCGGTGAGGTGGCCGTCAAGACTATGGACACTGGCGTCGTAAATTCCTCCGCTCATGTAGGTTCCCATGTAGCCCCAAGAGGTGCTGTCCAATCCGGTGTAGAGCACACGCGCAATGGCAAAGTCCCGGCCCTCACCGGTGAGCGTTATGTCTTGATTGCTAGCATCTTGTGCCCGCCATTCCACGTCGTCTTCAAACGCCGCCAGCACGCCGTACCGCACGCTGTCCGTGCTGCCAGTCAACTTGGCTGCGCCGATCAGATCCGTTGGCACATCGCGCTGCCCACGGTCCACGGTGACATCATCAGGCACCTGCATTTGGCTAGCGGTACCGCCTATACGGCGAGTATTCAGCAGCGACACCGGTAGCGGCACCTGGTCCTGCAGATACACGCGACGGGAGGTAGTTGAGAAGTCATCGTTCAGCGCAATACGGCTGATGGAACTAAAGTCGTCCCGGGGCATAACGTTGAACACTTCGCTGCCTTCTAAGAAAAACAGCCGTTTTTCGGGGAAAAAGGTTTCACTGGCAGTGAGGTTGAGCACTACGTCATCAGACTCAACCGCACCAAAATCCGGGTTAATGGAACCAGAAATCTGGGCCAGCGGCGTGGGCTTCCAGGTGAAGTCTGCACCAACGCGCAGGTCGGTATCGCTGTAGACCTGATCCTGAGTCGCGGAAATAAAGGGAATAATGGATTTTTGCGGTACTGGGTCCACGTTTTCCATCTGCAGGCGGTTAAACGCGGACACGTAGCGTTTGGTCGTTACCCCATAACCCGGCCACTGATAACGCTGGTTGCGATGAGACACCAAGCGACTGGCCACAAAGCCCATGTTGCGCAAACCTTCCCGCGCTGGCATATCCATCATGGACCAGGGCAAAAACATCTCTGCGCTCCAGCCGTTTTCCGTACGCACGGCTTTGGCGATCCAGTGTCCGTCCCAGTCACGCTGGAAGCGCCGCTCGGGCAGCACCTTGCCGTCATTGAGGTCATTGCTCAGCGCCACGTAGGCCCAATATCCCAGCTTGCCTTCTCCGGTGGCATCGATGGTGACGCCGAACAAATCTCGATCCACCCAGTCATCTCGGCGGGTTGAGCGCACCACCAGCGTATCTGCGGGCTGGTCCATATCCGCGCTGATATAAAAGCCTTTCTCCGTGGCGAACATGCGCATGCGAGTGGCGTACTCGGCTTCGGTGCCCAAATCCGGGATAGATACGCGCATGTTGTCGTAATACGGAATCGTGCGCCAAACCGCCTCATCAATACGACCATCAATGGTGATTTGTGCGGCGTCGTGATCTAGGGTCTGGATTTTCACTTCATGCAGGTCTACCCCTGCCTCGTTATCAAAAACCCGCTGGGGTCCGGGACCCAAAAAGTCCGCTAGCGGGATGGCGGGTTGCTCATCACGAGCAACCACTGGGGCCGCAGGCTGCTGAGCGACTGGTCTGGGTGTTGGTTGGGTTAGCTGATGGGTCGGGTTCAGCTTCACCACACTTTGGGCTGGGGCGGGGCCTCGATAAATACCGGTATTCAGAGCCGGGTCGGTGATGTGCCAGGCATCTGCAAAACCCGAACGACGCAGCTGCTGCAGCAGGCCACGACTGGTCATCCTGGTGGATTGAGCAACCACTCGATATACGGCCCTGCCCCCACTACGCCCGGGCAGCACCTGCAAGACCACGTCGCTGGCCCGAAAGTCGTTGCGCAACATCTGCGCTCGAGATTCGGCATTAGCAAGTTGACCGAAGCTGCCTAGGACTACGCCAGAACTGGCTTGGCCGGCATTTGTCGTATCTGAATAGGGAGCTGCATGTACCGGGATACAAAGAACAATCGCGCAAAGGAGAATCGACCCGGCGGCACTAAGCCGCGCCAAAAACGAGGGCACAGGGAATAAAAACAACTTAAACCTCTCAAATCAGAAACGCGATCGCAGCAGCAGATGGCGAGAAACTTCAGGACTGACGCAGCCCTGCATTTTGCGACAATTTGGTCAAAATTGATAGACGGGAGCGTTAAGGCGAAAACCACCCTCCTCCCTGACTTGACCCCAAGGCACCGATAGGGACAAGGTGCAGGACTGTCCGAAGGCCGCTCAACTCGATTAGATGGGGAGAAACAAATGAGCATTACCCAATCCAGAACCGAAGAATTGATCCTAGAACTGCACGATCGCGTGCTGTTGATTAAGCTCAACAGACCCGACCGGCTCAATGCCATCAGTCGCGACATGCTTGATGAGCTGTCGGCAAAAGTCGTGGCAGCGGACAAAGACCCAGAAATACGCTGCATCGTCCTCACCGGTGAAGGCAAAGGCTTTTGCGCCGGGCTAGACCTTATTGACACCAACAGTCGCCGAGAAGGCGAGCAAGAAGCCAGCGCCAATGGCGAACACAATCGTCCACCGCGAAAGCTCTTCGATCTACGGGATGCCCCTATCAACGTGATGTGGCATTGCGACACCCCGATCATCTGTGCTGTGAATGGCGCTGCAGCAGGTTACGGCATGGATCTGACCCTGCTTTGCGACATGCGCATCATGTCGGAACACGGCAAGATGGCGGCGATCACTGCCAGACGCAACGTGGTGCCTGAAAGCGGCGGCACTTGGTTGCTGCCCCGACTGGTGGGCTGGGCAAAGTCCGCTGAACTGTACTATCGAGGTCGCACGGTTTTGGCTGACGAGTGCCTGGAACTGGGATTGGTGAATGCGGTGGTGCCCCATGACGAACTACTATCCACTGCCATGGAATGGGCCCAGGAAGTTGCTGAAAACGCCCCAATTGCCGTGCAGACCACTAAGCGCATGATGCGAATGGGTTTAGAGGAATCCTACGATACCGCGGTGGATCACCTAATGGTTCACCTGGCCGGCATGTTTGCCAGCGAGGACTTCGAAGAAGGTCTGAAGGCCTTTTTAGAAAAGCGCAAACCCAACTTCACCGGACGCTAACCAGCGCCCCTCCGGGGTGGCAGACCTCCACCCCGGGCACCTTTTTCGTCAGCGTTAGGTCAGTTAAGGCTGAACCCGTTAACGCTTGGCGTCGTCGCGGATGACTTGAGCGCCCGCAGGGTCGACCAATCGACCGTGAACGATTTGATTGTTCGCGTGACCCAATTGTTGCAGCGACATAGCCCCCTGCAAGGCGGTCCAAAACCCTTGCGCATCCTGGGCCTGATTCACGCTCTGCTTCGCTAACCTCAAACCCATGCTGGGACGGCTGGCGATGCGAGCCGCCATGGTGTCCGTGAACTCCCGCAGCTCTGTTTTTGGCACCACATGATTCACCATGCCTAGGTCCTTAGCTTCCGCAGCGGTGATCTTGTCGCCGGTGAACAACAACTCCTTAGCCTTGCGCGGACCCATCTCCCAAGGGTGGGCGAAGTATTCGACGCCGTTGACGCCGAAGGCGACAACGGGATCGGAGAACGTAGCTTCTTCCGAGGCGATGATGAGATCGCAGACCCAAATCAGCATTAGCCCACCGGCAATGGTCTTGCCATGGACTTGAGCAATGGTGGGCTTAGGCAAATTGCGCCAGCGCCAGCACAGCCCCAGATAAATTTCCTCTTCCTGCGCCTGATAGCCTTCGGCGCCAGGTTTGTCGAATCCGCCCCAATTGGTCACCGGATTCACGTCCGCCATGGTGGTCTGATCCGCAAGATCATGCCCTGAGGAGAAATGCGGGCCATTGGCATCGAGGACAATGACCTTTACCTCATCGTCCTGAGCCGCCAGATCGAAAGCGCTGTTGATTTCATACAGCATAGCTTTGTCTTGAGCATTGCGGACATCCACCCGATTGAGGGTAATGCGCGCTACGTTATCCGCGACTTGATACACGATGGTTGAAAACTCTGACATCTGCTCCTCCCGAGATTACAATTGCCTCATATTAGCAATTGCAGCGTTAGGTAGAACGGCTAATCGTTTCTCAGCCAACGTCAACTCAAGGACCCAGGCCGGTGGCCAAGACCGAGGATTCATCAAAAAGCGCCCAAGAACAGGACAGTCGCTTCGAGGGCATTACTGACAACCTGTTGGGCTGGCGCTGGGCCGCCGTTGCGCTGATTTTCTTGCTGGGTCTGGTGGCATTCGCCAACGGCGTGGCGCTTACCGAGCGACCTCAAGTCACTGACGCGCCAGTGCTGGAGCGCCTCTACTACATTCTGGGTTTGTTCGTAGTGGGCGGCCTGGACCTCGGCGTACCCACTGGCGGGCCAATGTGGGCCCAGTCTTTGCTGTGGACCGCTTTTTTCGGAGCTCCGCTACTCACCGCCTCGGCTGTGGTGGAAGCCGTGCTGCGCATGCTCAATCCCCAGCAATGGCTGCTACGCAACCTCAATGACCACATCGTGATTTTCGGCTCTGGCGAACTCACCATCAGCTATTTGCGCTTACTGCGACGAAAAAACCGCAAGTGTCCGGTCGTAGTGGTGGACACAGAATTTGAATCCATTCGCCAGCAAGAACTGCAGCAAAAATACGGTGCGGTTACCGTGGTAGGCGATTTGACCCTAGGATTTTTGCGCAATCAGCTCAAGCTCAAAAGAGCCAAGCGGGTTCTGCTCCTTGGCAGAAACGACTTTCAAGCTTTCGAGGCTGCTACCCGAGTTCTGGAAACCGCGCCCAATCTTAAATTCCGGTTGATCGTGCACTGTCACAACCTGCGCTTCATGCGCACCTTGCTGCAAACCTCCTTGGGCCGACACTGCATCATCTTTAATCGCTACAACATGGCGGGTATGGCATTCGTTCGGCGCAGCCTACACAAACACTTTGAGCATACCCGCGGACTGGACACCGTGGTCATTGCTGGCTTTGGTCGGTTTGGTCAGTCCGTGGTCGAACAGTTAAGACAAACTCAGGCTCAGGAACTGGAGCATGTGGTGATCGTGGACCAGGACGCAGAACGCCGCATGCTGGTGGTGGAAGAACAGCAGCAACTGCAGTCCAACTACGAGCGATCGGTGCTGCGAGGTGACATTTCCAATCCAGATGTCTGGCGGCGAGTAGCGTCCAAGGTCAATCTGGAGAGTGAGAATACGGTGTTCATCCTCGGTACGGGCAGCGGTCGGGATAACATTCGCACCGCCCTGTGGCTGAAACAAAAGTACCCCGCCTCTCAGGTCTATGTGCGCTCCAACACCGACTCCAAGTTCGCTTCATCCGTAGGTGCAGAAAAAGGCATCAGCGCTTTTAGCATTAACGGTCTGCTTGAAGACATGATCCCCGTGCGCTGGACCCGCTAGAGATCCAGACCTCGCAGACACTTCTGTCTGGCCACACTAGCCGCTCTAACTGCCTTACCAACCGCACTGCCGGGAGGCGTTTTGCGCTTGCAACCAAGCCATCAGAGGCTGGAAATAATCGATCAGAGCCGCTGCATCCATACTTCGCTGACCAGTGAGCGCCTGCATCGCGTCCGGCCAGGGCTTAATGGCCCCCAGGGCTAAAACCGCCCCCAGCTTGGCTCCCGCCTCTTTGCTGTCGTAAATCGAGCATTCGTGGAGGGGCCCTTGATAGCCCATGGCGTCGCACAGCGCCCGGTGAAACTGAAACTGCATGACGTGGGACAAAAAGTAGCGCGTATACGGTGTATTGCCGGGAATGTGGTACTTGGCTCCGGGATCAAAGTCGCTCTCTGAACGCGCCACCGGCGGCACTATGCCCTGATAGTTTTGACGCAAGGCCCACCAGCCGCGATTGTACTGATCCGGCGGTATTTCCCCGGCAAAAACCCGCCATCGCCATTCATCAATCAACTTACCAAAGGGCAGGAAAGCAATTTTATCCAGCGCCAACTTCATCTGCTGATTAATCACCGCTTGCTCACTGACGCCAACTCGATCAACCAGACCCTTGCGCTGCAAATAGCCTGGCGTCATCGACAACACCATGGTGTCGCCAATGGCTTCATGGAATCCGTCATGGGCGCCACCCTTGAACAGTGGCCGAAGCTCTTTGTACATCAGATAGTAATAGATATGACCCAGCTCATGGTGCAGGGTCACCAACTGATCTTCGTTGGGTTCCACGCACTGCTTGATCCGCGGATCACTACCGTTATCCAAATCCCATGCGCTGGCATGACAAACGGCGTCGTGATCCGCTGGCGCCTCGAGCATGGAGTTCTGCCAAAAGCTGTCCGGTAGCTCAGGCAGCCCCAAGGACGTAAAGAAATCCTCAGCGGTCTCTGTCATGCGCACCGCATCGTAATTTTGTTCTTGCAGCGCCGCGGTGACATTCAGTGGCGCCACCCCGGGATAAGGTTCCAGCAGATCATAAAGGTTCGACCAACTCTGAGCCCACATGTTGCCCAACAAGTGAGCTGGAATGGGACCCTGTCGAGGCACCAGAGCCTCGCCGTAATGCCGGCTTAGGGAATCTCTGACATGACAATGCAAGGCCTCATAGAGGGGTTCCACCTGAGCCCAAAGCCGGTTCGTTTCCGCTTCAAATTCCGGCACGCTCAAGTCATAGCCGCTCTTCCACTGTTCCCCCAAATCCTCGTAGCCCAGCTCCTGAGCCCCCAAATTCATCAGCTCCACAAAGCGCTGGTACATGGGTCGCATGGGAGGCGAAACCTCCCGCCAGGCCAACCAAGCTGCCAATTGCTCGTCATAGTCACGAGACGCTGCCAAGACATTTTCCAATTCCGGCAGGGTTTTGCAGTTATCGCCATCGGCATCACAAGCTTTGCCCGCCCCATACAGGCCTTCAAGATTTGTGGACAATTTGGCCAGCTCAGCGCGCAGCTTGGGATCAGTGGGCGCGGGCATGGAAGAACCGCGCAAAATTAACGCAATGGCTCGGGCGCTCTCTGGATCTGTCGGCGTGTCTTTGAGCTTTTTCGCCTGGGCGATCAGCGCGCTATCAAAGGCGAGCGAGCGTTCGCTAGCCCGGGCAGCAAGCTCACCGGTATCTGGCGTGATATACGTGGCGCGCAGCCAGTGGGCTAGGCCTACCTCCTTGCCTAGCTCCAGCATCTCTTGCTCGCTGCGAGCGAGAAATTCTGCCGGGGTTTCTTGAACTGCAACCTCCAACGATGAGGCGTCTTGTGTTTCGCTCTGCCGTGCACAAGCGACTAGTGCAATCAGTAGAGCGATGAGTAGCGCATTTTGCATGACTCGACTCCCGCGAGTTGATGACATTGGCCAATCTACGTCAGCAGGCCACGCTTCCCAAGGGCATACATTTGAAAAGTTTGGCAAAATGATCCAATAGATCTTGGGGGAGAATCCATGCCGACACTATCCGTATTAGACCTTTCGCCGATCTGCGAGGGCGGCGACGCCGCTCAGGCGTTGAATAATTCTCGGGCTTTAGCCCAACACTGCGAAAAAGCCGGCTATCACCGCTATTGGGTCGCGGAGCACCACAACATGAAGGGCATCGCCAGTGCGGCCACCTCGGTGGTGATCAGCCATATTGCCGCAGGCACGACCTCTATCCGGGTGGGCTCTGGGGGCATCATGCTGCCCAATCATTCACCGCTGATGGTGGCGGAACAGTTCGGCACCCTAGAGGCCCTGTATCCCGGGCGCATCGATCTGGGCCTGGGTCGGGCACCTGGCACCGATGGCATTACCGCCCATGCGCTGCGTCGCACCCTACACAGCGATCCCAATCAATTCCCCCAGGACGTCATCGAGCTAAAAGGCTATCTCGGCAGTAGCTGCCATCCACAGCAGCGGGTAACCGCGGTTCCCGGCTTTGGTTCTGAGGTGCCGCTGTACATTCTTGGTTCCAGTTTGTTTGGCGCCCAATTGGCGGCCATTCTCGGACTGCCCTTTGCCTTTGCTTCGCACTTCGCGCCGGACGCGATGATGCGGGCCATAAGCCTCTATCGACAGGAGTTCCAACCCTCGGAGCAACTGGAAAAGCCCCACGTCATTCTCGGCTACAACATTTGCGCAGCTGATACCGAAGCAGAGGCTACGCTGTTGCGATCTTCGGGGTTGATGGCATTTTTGAATCTGCGACAAGGCAAACCCGGTCCTTTGCCCAAACCAGACCCTGACTTTGAGAACAAACTCACCAGCACGGACCAAGCCATGCTCCAACAAGTGAGCCCTGCATCCGCTGTGGGAACCGTAGATTCAGTGCGTGAGCAGGTAGCGGAATTTGTGCAGCGCACCCAAGCCGATGAGCTGATCGTGGTGTCCCAGATCCACGACCATCAGGCGCGGTGCAAAAGTTACGATATCGCCTTTGCAGCCTGCGCGGATCTGTAAAACAGACCCACGCAGTTCCCGCAGTCAGCGCCCGCTATAGGCTGGGGTTGATCAGGTATTTCTTACCCGTCGCCTGCAGCGCGTAGGTTTTCAGCACATCCAGCTCTAACGCCTGATTGAGCGAAATTTCCTCGGCATAGCTGCTGGCGAAGGTGGTGCGAATTTCGTCGGCGACTCGCTGACGCAATTCCCCTGCCCGTTCCCGACCGATCTTCTGCAAAAACGGCGTTAACAACCAGCCACCAACACCCCATTGCATGCCATAGCTGCGAGTTAGGGTTGTGGGCCGTCTTTCCAAACCGCCGTAGATATACACCTGCTTGTCCTGAGTCGAACCGTAGCGGCTGTATTCCGTGGCGGTTTCGTTGGCCGCGGCTTCCATGGCCACTAGAATTTGGTTCGCCAGCTCACCACCCCCAGTTGCGTCAAACGCAAGATAAGCGCCGGTAGCTGCTACGGCATTCTTCAAATCTTCGGCAAAGGTGGGCTGACTGGAATCGCACACATGCTTGGCACCAATGTCTCGAAGCAATTGTGCCTGTTCCGGCTTGCGCACGATGTTCACCAAATCAACGCCATCGGCTAGGCAGATCTTTTGCAGCATCTGCCCCAGATTGGAGGCGGCGGCGGTATGAATCAGTGCAGAAAAACCTTCTCTGCGCATGGTTTCTACCATGCCCAGCGCGGTCAGCGGATTGACAAAGCAGGAGGCACTTTCGCGGGAACTCACACCATCATGCATCACCAAACATTGGCTGGTATGAAGGGTTCGATACTCGCTGTACATGGCGCCGCCCAATACACCGACGGTTTTACCCAACAACGCTTGAGCCTCTGGGCTGCTGCCTGCAGCTACCACAACACCGGCGCCTTCGTTGCCCACTGGCATGGCCTCGTCGAATCGTGCCTTGAGCATGGGTAGGATGTGTTCTGGGACATCGGCCTCTACATGGTGGTCGCCGACAACCTGTGCATTGGTGACATCTGCCATGCCTAGCAGCAAGCCAAGGTCTGATGGGTTAATCGGTGAAGCCTCAATTCGAACCACAACTTCCGCATCCCCGGGTGCAGCAATGGGGGTTTCGCCAATGGTGAGCTGTAGCTTGCCGCCCGATGTGACGCAAGACAGAAGTTGACGGCTGGTGGCTGGCAGATCGCTCATGGTTTGTCTCCAATAAAAAGGACCAAGAGGATAAAAGATCTGAGTGGGGCTGTCTGCTGGATCAACGGACATATCGCCCTGTACCCCGGCAGAGCCAACACTTAGACTGTTTTTGTGGAAGCTCTCACCGCCAACGACATCAAAAGCGTTTTTCGCCAGTTCAGTGGTAGCGAACTGGCGCTACCTGATTTGGAACCCATCGATTGGGGAATCTTGGACTATCTGGGCTGGGTTCACCCTTCCGGCGCCACCGCCTTTGTGGTGATGCCAGTGTCTGGTGAACTGCGAAGCCTGCGTCTGCGACGCGTTGCTAGCAACAATACCCGACCGCGCACTCGCATGTGTTCTTGGTGCCACCATGTCTACCGCAGCCGCGGCACTGCCCTCTTCAGCGTCTATGTGGCCGGGTCTGACGGCCGACGCAGTATCGGCAATCACGTTTGCCGCAATCTGGATTGCAGCTTACGCATACGCAACCTGGTGTCAGACCCACCGACGTACCTGCCAGAAACCTTACACATCGCCTCTAAAATCAGGCGCTTAGAAAATTCTGTATTGACCTTCATGTCCAGGGCCAACGTGCTTGCCTAAACGCCACGCAAACCCTCGTCTGCCTCTGGTTCTGCCTCTAGAGGGTTCTCGACATTTCATAGACTTGCCGCGCCAATGGCGAAAACCGAGCACCAATAGCGCTGGGAACCCCCCGCACAACCCCGCATAATACCCAGCTTGCTGCTGGGCTGTTTGACCCAACCAGCCTGAGGCGGAGCAAAAGCCCCTGAGGCTAGGCGTCTTAGGCGCTGCACCCAATGACCATTAGCGATGAGAGAGATTATGGAACTCGATACTTTCCGCGAAGAAACCCGGGACTGGCTAGAAACCAACTGCCCCAAAGAAATGCGCTTAGGTGCTATCCACTTTGAAGATGCCTACGAGCTGTATCGCACCGATGCCGCCATTGAGTGGCGAAATCGTGCCCTGACCAGAGGATGGACTGCTCCGACCTGGCCAACCGAATACGGCGGTGGCGGTTTGGATGTCGAACATCAAAAAGTGCTCGCGGAAGAAATGGCTCGCATCAAAGCCCTGCCTGCAGCCACGGGTATGGGCCTGGCCATGATTGGACCCACAATCTTGGAGCTGGGTACCGAAGAACAGCGCCAGCGACATATTCCTAAGATCATCACCGGTGAAGCCCAGTGGTGCCAAGGTTACTCCGAGCCCGGCGCGGGATCGGACCTTGCCGGTTTGCAAACCAAGGCTGTGTTGGAAGGCGATCAGTTCATCATCAACGGCCAAAAGATCTGGACCAGTGGCGCCCAGTACGCCAACTGGATGTTCGCCTTGGTACGAACCGACCCGAACGCGCCCAAACATCAGGGCATCAGCTTTGTCGTGCTGCCCATGGATCAGCCCGGCGTTACCGTCAAACCCATCAAGCTGATCTCTGGTAGCTCGCCGTTCTGCGAGACGTTCTTCGACAACGCCATCGCCAAGCGTGAGGATTTGATTGGCGAACTCAATCAGGGCTGGGATGTCGGCAAGCGACTGTTGCAGTACGAGCGTAACGCCACCACTCGGGCCAAGCCGAAGAAGAAAGAAGGCGAAAAACCCAAACTCAACGTTTATGCCGCAACCGCAAAGCAGTATCTGGGCGAAGACGCCCAAGGTCGCATTGCTGACCCAGAACTGCGGGGTGATGTGTTAGAGCAGGTCATGAATGAACGCGCTCTGTCTCTGACCACCGCTCGCGTGGTGCAAGAAAGTCGTTCCAGTGGCGCACCCGGTGCCGCAACCTCCATCTTCAAAATGGTGGGTTCTTCCCTGACCAAGTCTGGCTCGGAGCTTAAGTCGCGACTGCGCGGCACCTCTGGCCTGGTTTGGGAAAGCAACGAATTCACCGATGATGAGTTGGAGTCCACACGAGGCTGGTTGCGCGACCGTGCCGTGACCATTTACGGCGGAACCAACGAAGTTCAGCAGAACATTATCGCCAAGCGCGTGCTGGGACTGCCTGACTAGACCACTGCATCGACAGCTTGTTGGCTGTCGTAAACCAACGAGCCACCAACCCAGGTGGCTCTAATGGTTATCCCCTCTGGGCCTTCGCGTTTGTCCTGCCATTGCCCGCTAAGCAAACACAAATCTCCATTCATACCTACGTCGATGGTGGTTAGCCTGGCGAACGACTGGGTCTGGGTCAGCGCATCACTGGGTTTGAGGTAGCCGCTCAGAGCAATTTCGGGCTCTACCCGCTCCTCTGGCGTCACCATTTGCCCAGACCGGGTCTGACGATTCGCGGCGCTCGCGATCACCTGCCATGGATTCAGGGGCCCATAGGGCGCATCACTGCTGGCGATCACGCAAACGCCGCGTTCTAACAAACCTGCAAAACGATATAGCCTGCGTTGGCGGGGAGCAGGCAAGTCTTGCAGATACTGATCTCCCTTGGTGAGCAAAAACCCCGGTTGGGTAATTACCGGCAGTCCCAAGTCACCCAATCGCAGAGCCAATTCGTCCGTTACCTCGGCGCCATGTTCGATGCGATCAAACCCACGCTCAGGCAGTGGCGCCAGTTCCAGCGCCGCCAACGCAAACACCAGCTCCAAATGGGTCACACAGTGAAAAGCCACATTGCGCCCCTTGCCTCGGGCTACCGTTATTCTTCGCACCAGTTCATCCAACGGGGGCAAGCGATCTTCGTCCAGCAGCACTTTGAGGTATCCCGTTTCCAGATCATCTGCACCCATGACCTGCACCCGCTGCAGCAAGGTGCCCTGCTGGCACAGGCGCTGAAAATCCTGGGCACTGGCAGCATCGTTATGGGCAGAGGTATCGGTAACGCTGACGATACCCATGCTCGCTAAGCTCCGGGACAGCCCCAGCAGATCCGGGCTCTCCACGGCACCAGCGGCCTGCAACCGTTGGGCCATGAGTTTATCGTTGCGCACGATCCGACCGGTCAACCCTCCGACAGCGTCCACTTCAACCCCGTCGGCTGGGCTGGAGCCGTCCAGACCCAGCTCTTGCAACGCCATGGTGTTGCATACCCACAGCTTGCCGCTGCGATGCTGCACTCGCAGGGGGCGATGAGGACACAGTTCATCCAACCCATGTCGATCCAATTCACCCAACTGTTGTTCGTGATAGTTCACGCCGCGAATCCAGCCATCGCCAGGGTGATTCGATAAGCGCGCCGACAGTCGTTGGCGGCCTGTCTCAGGATCCGCGGGACCCACATCGCAATCAAGGGAGGCCAGCGCTGCCGCCGCTGCGAAGAGATGAATATGATGATCGTGCAGACCCGGAAACAATTCCCCGCCGTCCGCCCACAGGACAGTCTCATCGGGTAGCGGCGCTAGATCCGTAGCGATGGCTTCGACCACGGTGCCAACCCGGACATCCAAGCGCTGGGCGTTGACCCTTGCTTGTTTAATGAGCATGAGGCACCGACAACAGGGGACATTGAATTGGGTGACCCGACGCTTCGATTTTGCTGCGGCACCGGTCTGCGATAGCCACCATGGGCATATCCAACAAGCCGCTGTAGCCTCTAGCCAAGCCCTCTGCCACCGCTAAGGCGGCAAACGTACCTGTCAATGGATCTGCAATGGCATCTCCAACAAAGCCAGGCCATCCATCATGCCAATCCAGCAAACCTGCACTGGCCGCCACGTCGTCGCCAAAACCCACCCACTGACCCTGGGGGTCTGCGCGTCCATACGCCGTAATACTCAGCCACAGCTGTGGCTTTGTTACTTGAAGGCTCTGACGGTCCAAGCCCAGCCCCTGCAAAGCCCTGGGCCGGGAGGCCTCGATCACCACATCCGCCTGCACCAAGGCCGCGGCCAAACGCCCTCGTTGCTCGGCGTCGTGAAAATCCACCACCCAATGTTCGTGACCCCGATGCAGTTGCTGATAATGCAGTGGGCTGCCCTGAGCCGCACCATCAGGACGGTGCAAGCTGCTTACACTGGTCACTTGGGCACCGCAGGCGTGCAGCAAATGCGCGCACAGCGGACCTGCCCACAGGGCAGACAAATCCAACACCTTGGCCCCGCTTAGATTGCGGGGCTGGCCGGCGCGATCATCCATCAGGATCATTTGTGGCTTATTGCGTAGGGCTTGTAATTGACTGTCAGGTTTAGCAACAAAGGCCAAGGGCAGGCCCATATCCCGACCGCGAAACAGCAACTCCTGGCCACAGCGCTTGGCCAAGACCGTCTGAATGGACTGCCAGTTAGGGTGCTCCAGATCCGTGGCAAGCCAGGGACTCATCAGCTCAAGGTCACTTTGTCGAGCAAGATTGACCGCCAGCCAACCGTCATTACAGGCCATCAAACGACAGCTGGCATTGGCGGACACTGCGCCCCTAGGTTCTAACCCGAGTTCCCCTGACCTTGAATTCAATATCCACTGGGCATCCGGCAACAACGCCTGGGGATAAAAGGAGTGCAGTTTTTCGCGGGCGTGATCAACGCAGGCGAACAAATCCTTGGCGGGTATACTCATGGCCATGTCGAAAGAACTTAATGCTGTAGCCGAAGGCGCCATGTCTTTGGATACCTATATCCACCTTTTACGTTCTCCCATGTTGGCGGAAGAACGCAGCGTTGTCAGCGGCTGTCACCTATTGGCGGTGGATTTGGACAGCGCGATTTCCGAACCTTTAACCGCGGAGGACACAGAGCAGCTAAAAACCTGGTTACCCAATACTGTTGTGGTGGGCTTTAGCGACCTGAGTTTTGCGCAGCTCAGTAGCAGCCAAAGCCATCTGGTTGACCTTGTGGATCTGCTGGCGACGCCGGATCACCCCACCGCTTTGTTAGATGCCGCCTTGGCCCAAATTGCCAGACAACCCGCGGCCAGCGCTGCCCTGGTGCAGCTGTTGCGGCAGAGTTTAGAGGTCAGCGTTGATCAAGGACTGATGCTGGAATCGCTGATGTACAGCTCTCTTCAACACAGCGCCGCTTTTGAAACCTGGTTAGGACAGCGGCAACCCAAGGATGTGCCTGAGTCCGATGGGGCATCGGTGGTGGAACTCCAGCGCGGGGGAGCTCGCTTGACCATCACCTTGAATCGACCTCGAAAACACAATGCATTTTCTGTTCGTATGCGGGACGAGTTGTGCCAAGCACTGATGGTGGCGCTAGTGGACGAGACCATTACCGAGGTCAGTCTGGAAGGCGCCGGCCCGTCGTTTTGCGCTGGCGGTGACCTAGACGAGTTCGGTCTGGCCAGAGACGCGGCGTTAGCGCATTTAACCCGAACCACTCGCTCAGCGGCAAAGCTCATGGATTCAATGGCTGACAAAATCACCGCCCATTTACACGGCGCCTGCATTGGCGCGGGAATTGAACTGACAGCTTTTGCACAATGTGTGATCGCCGATCCAGCAAGCCAGTTTGCCTTACCCGAAGTGGGATTCGGCGGCACGGTCAGTATTACCCGGCGCATCGGCCGCCATCGAGCTGGCCTGATGGCCATCAGCGGCGTGCCCATCGATGCAAAGCTGGCCTTGGAATGGGGCCTGGTGGACGCCTTGCGTTAATACCCAGCAGCCACACTCAGTAGCTGCTTCGCCAAGCTTTTCTAAAATGAGCTTTTCTACCCAAGCTTTTCTACAAAGGAGGCCTTAACCACTCGGCGCAGCAATTTGCCGGTTTCGTTGTAGGGCAGCTCATCCCATTGATCCATATGCGCGGGCACTCGGGAACTGCGCAGCTGATCTTTTACCAGTTCAGCCAACTCCTGCATGTCGATGGTGGCCCCGGCCTTTGCCACGATCGCAGCAGCCACGGCTTCACCCCACTGCTCGTCAGGTACGCCAACTACCGCCACATCCGCTACTGCCGGATGGGTCAGCAGCACATCTTCGATCTCTCCCGGGGAGAGATTTTCGCCGCCACGCACGATGACATCATCAGCCCGACCTTCCAGGAACAAATAACCTTCGTCGTCCAAACTGCCCGCATCGCGGGTAGGGAACCAGCCCTCAGAGTCAACCACCGAGCCCTTGCCTTCATACTCACCAGAGACCTGTTCGCCGCGCACGTATATCTCACCGCGCTCCCCAGGGCCCATCACATTGCCCTCGTCATCGCGAATTTCGATTTCTACGCCAGGCAATGCCTGACCCACAGAAACCAAACGACGACGCCCGGCCTCTGTGGTACTGGCCACCGCCTCCCGGTGAGCATCAGGCCCCAGCACGCAAATCGTGGAGCTGGTTTCGGTCAAACCGTAGGCGTTAGAAAAATCCGTATCCGGGAACAAGGCCATGGCCTTTTCGATCACGCTAAGCGGCATCTTGCCGCCACCATAAGCTAAGCTGTTTAGATGCGGCATATTTGCATTGGTCGCACCCTCTGCCTCTAACGCATCGACAATGCGCGCCAGCATGGTTGGCACCACAAATGCGGTGGTGACCTGATGTTTGCGCACCAGTTCTATCCAGCGTTCGGCGCTGAAATTGGGCAGCTGAATCACATGACGGCCTGAGTAAACCGAACTCATAATCGCCGCAATGCCAGCGATGTGGTACGGCGGCACACAGACTAAGGAAGCATCACCTTCCGGCGCGCTAGCGAATTCCACTGAACTCAATATGTAGCTAACCAGATGCTTGTGACGCAACACCGCCGCCTTCGGCTCGCCGGTGGTGCCGCTGGTGAAAAGCAGCACGGCGATTTCCTCGGGGTCCATGGACCATTCGCCCTCGACTGGTGTGCTGTGGGCGCTGGCGTCCAAAAAGGTGTCTGTTGCGATGGCGTGCACAGCATCCAAGGCGCCCAAGGCTTGCACTCGGTCCGCAGACGTCACCAGATAGGCTGGCGTGACGCGCTTGAGCAAGGCCTGAATTTCGTCGTCGGTGAGGCGATAGTTCAGCGGTACATAGGGCACGCCGGCCCAGGCACTGGAAAACAACCCCAGGGGTGTGCCGAGATTACTAACATCCAGCTTAGCCATACGACTGGCGCCCTGGGCACGAATGGACCCGGCCCGATATCTGGCGGCTTCAAACAGTTCGCTGTAGGTGTAGGTTACGCCGCGCTCTCCGTCGGTAAACGCGGGACGGTCAGGAAAGGCTCCACTGGCCATTTCCAGCAACATCATGACATTCATTGTTGCCGCCTAGTCGGTTTTGGGTAGCTGCTTGGTGTCCTTCTGCAACAACAGTTGCCCGTTCACTGCCAAAGCGCCGTCACCCGCTTTGACGCAAAGCACCTCGAGGGTTTCGTCTTCGTTGATGTAACGCTTACCCATGGCTATGCCAACCGCGTGATCTGGACGCACAGAGGCGCCATCGGCTACTTCGCTACCGGGTTCGACCATGGGATGACCGCCACAGGTCAGCTCCACATCGTCCCCAGGCGCAGATACCACCATAATTTCTCCGGCACAGACTGCGCTCTTGAAACGAGCACCTGTTTTTAGCGTTGGCATATTTTCTCCCCAATAAAATGCATGGGTGGATTCTATGGTGTGTAAGCATCCTTGACAAAGCTTCTATGGCATATGAAGTTGCCTTCTTTAATCACTACCTCTTGGGAGAACTCCACATGCGTATTTCCATCTCGATCGGCTCCGCCTATTACAACGGCGAGGAATGGGACAGCTTGGTGGAATACACCATGGCCGCTGACCGTATGGGGGTGAACGAAGCGTGGTCCGCTGAGGCCTGGGGCATGGACGCTATCGTTCCTCTTGCGTACCTAGCGGCAAAAACCGAGAACATCCGCCTGGGCACCGGCATCATGCAAATCAGTTCCCGCGTGCCGTCCATGATGGCCATGACCGCCCAAAGTCTGGACACGGTATCCAAGGGCCGATTCAACATGGGATTAGGCGTCAGCGGGCCCCAAGTCGTCGAGGGACTCCACGGGGCAGCCTTCGGCAAACCTCTATCGCGACTGCGCGAGTGCATGGCTATTTTGCGCATGGCCTTAAATGGCGAAAAAATTCAGTTCGAGGGCGAACATTACGTGCTGCCGCGTCCTGGCGGCGAGGGCAAGCCCATCCGCTTGTCTCAACCACCTCGACCCAACCTGCCTATCTATCTGGCCACCCTAGGGCCCAAATCTCTGCAGATGACCGGCGAACTGGCGGATGGCTGGTTGGGCACCTGTTTTCTCCCAGAGCAAGGCCATGTTTTCTTGGATGACCTGCGCGCAGGGGCCGCCAGCGCTGGTCGCAGTCTGGCAGACATCGATATTCAAACCGGCGGCTATTTCGAAATGAGCGATGACGTTGAACGTTTAATCGCCGCCCGCAAACCTGCCATGGCCTTCACCCTGGGGGGCATGGGATCGGCCAAAACCAACTTCTACAACGACGCGTACTGCCGGGCAGGCTACGAAGACGATGCCAAGGCAGTGCAAAACCTATGGATTGACGGCAAGCGCGACCAAGCGGTGGCTAGAGTGCCGGACGAAATGGTGCTGCTGACCAATTTGATTGGTACCGAAGACATGATTCGCCAGCGCATACGCGCTTTTCGGGATGCCGGCGTCAACACTTTCCGCTTGGGTACCGGCGGCGAAAGCTGGAAGGAACGAACGGCGGCACTGGAAGAAGCCACGGATTTGATTCAGCGAGAAGTGAAATCTTGGGACGCAAACACCCAAGCAAGCTAAGCAGACTAACTAATAACCAAGAGGCTCTAGCCATGCGATTAGGCGCTATTTTTTATCACAACTTCGAACTGCTGGATGCCTATGGGCCGCTAGAGATGTTCGGTGCTTTGGGCGACAAGATTGAATTAGTCACCATTGCCGAACAAGCCGGGCCCGTTGCGTCATCGGTGGGGCCCAAGACCATCGCCGATTACAGCTTCGACAACGCCCCGGACTTGGATCTGATTCTAATCCCTGGCGGCATCGGCACGATCCCAGAACTGGAGAACCCTGCACTGCTGTCATTTTTGCAGCAACGTTGCCCCAAGGCCCAGGTCACCATGAGTGTGTGCACTGGCTCTGCGCTACTGGCCAAGGCTGGGCTACTGGACGGACTTGAGGCCACCAGCAACAAAATGTTTTTTGAACTGGCTCGTAGTCAGGGCGCCAAAGTGATCTGGCAGGAAGCCGCACGCTGGGTAGACACCGGACAATATGCGACCTCATCCGGAGTCTCTGCCGGCACGGACATGGCGCTGGCCGTGATTGAACGAGTGTTCGGTAGTGAGCTGGCAGAAAGTGTGGTCAATTACACCGAATACCAGTGGCATCGTGAGCCTCACCAAGACCCCTTTGCCCAGCTGTTGAATCAGGGTGTGTTGCCCGAGTAATGCTGCGAGCAGCCTCGGCACCTCTATGACTTTCAACCCGTCATCCGGGTCTGTGAGGCCTAGCTCAACGGCGGGCTTAAGCCTGTCTGAGCGTTAAAATAAGCACAGGGCCCGCATCTCGACGCTCTCCCGTTTGGGCGCGTTTTCGCCAGCGCGGGGATCAACAAAGGCAGAGTGGGGTGTGTAGAAGGGTCGGCCCGCCTCCTCAAGCCCACTGTCGTAAGTTTTAAAGACTAGAACCTCATCCCGAGTCATCTCCGGGAAGATATACCAATGATGACTGTCTTCCGGGTCCGGTTTACGAAACAAGCCCGCTTCGAAATCTAGGGCTTGACCGCCGTAAGTAGGCACCTTGACGGGTATAAAGTGATCCAGTGGCGCAGTACTGGCATCGCAAATCGCCAATGGTCGATCCGGACGAGGGTGGCCGATATTTCGCCAAAACTGAATCACCGCAATACGCTGAGCCTGAATGACGTCGTCGTAGGTCAAACCATTTGCCGCTAGCAGCGGCCGCAGAAATCCGCCGTAGGTATGCTCAGGAGTCGTCACCATACGCCTGTAGTCCTGCGTAAAATCTGAGTGCACGGATTCAATGGGCGCATAGTCGCTGTGACTCTTCGCGGTCTGCGGGCTGCGTATCAGGGGGTCGTAAACCAAGGCATGAGAACAACCTGTCAAGGATTTGGCCAAGGCAGCAACTTCCGGTCCATGGATACCGGCCACCTCTTGCTGATCCCGCCAATCCCTCACCGCAGAAACATGGGCCATTAAGTGAAAGTTCGCTTGTTCCGGATCCGGCGCCTGCATGCGCCCATTACGGATCGCTACCACGGTGGGTTCGTGATCATCGGCGCCAGTGTAGTTCAACGTCGCGTAACAATAGATGTGCATAGACCCTCCATCGAAGTATCCGGCGGTTTAAGACGCCAACTTGGCAGGTTGGCTTATCCTCGCCCCAAAGCCCGCAAATTTTCCTCATGCTGGGCTCGATCCACGGTATACATGGACAGACATAAAATCATCAGCATCCATACCGTCAGCAATGTGGGCGCATAAACCATCACAAAGTCTCGAAGCACTTGATTAGGCACCTCCCCGGGTTGGGCGCCGGCAGGAAACTGACTCACCGTCAAAATAACCCCGGCAAAGGCCGCCCCAAGACCTTGGGTAATTTTTCGAACGAAGGTTACCGACGCAAAAAAGATGCCCTCGCTGCGCCGCTCGGTTCGCAGCTCCGCCTCTTCAACCAGGTCGGCAATCATGGCCCCGCTCATGATCTGATAGGTAATGATCAAAGCCACATCCACAATAATGATGCACAGATACAGGGGAAACAGCTCTGGACTGCCGTTCTCCGGCATCAATCCAAACAGCCACAAAATTACCGGCGCCGGCACAATGGTAAAAGCGAATAGGCCTATGACGATGGCTCCGCGCTTTTTGCCCAGGGAACGACCGATCCAAGGCGCCGCCACAAACGCGATGAGCGCGGACAACACGACACTGACAGAAATGTATCCAATCTGGCGGGAGGAAAACTCGAAGATAAAGGTATAAACGTAGTAACTCAGCGTAGCCGCAACTCCCGAACCGATGGCACCGCACATGGCGGCAAGAAACAGCGCCAGAAAAGACTTGGTTGCCAAGGTTTCAAAAATTTCCTGATAAATACGTTTCACCGACAACTGCCGCTGAGGCGGCGGCTCTTTCAGACTAGGAATAAATCCGTGGGTGCCTAAGGCAGAACCCACCACCACGATAAAGATCAGGGAACCGCCCAGCAGACCCATTTGGTTAAAACCTTCCACATTGAACATACCGTTACTCACTTGCGCTGTAGGCACCAGCAGCAACAGCGTAGTGGCCGTAGCCATCAGCGTGCCGCCAGTCCAACCAAAAAAGCTGCGGTAGGTGAGCATGCTGGTGCGCTCGTCGTAGTCGTCGGTAATTTCTGCAACCAAGGCGGAACTGGGTATTTCGTAGAGGGTGATCAGCGTGCGCACCACGATAGAAATACCCACGATAAAGGGGAATAGCTCGTCACCGGTCAGGCCCTGAGGCGGATTCCACACAAAGAAATAACCGATAGCCACCGGCAGTGCAGCCGCGTACATATAGGGGTGACGCCTGCCCCACCGCGACCGTGTGTTGTCTGAGATGTAGCCAATCAGAGGGTCGCTTACCGCATCAAAGGTCAAAGCGATCAGCAGCGCCAAGCTCACCAGATAGGCACTGACCCCCATGACTTGGCTGTAAAAGATCAGAAAGAAATAGTCGAAGCCGTTGTTTTTGATTCCGTAAGCCGCCGCACCAAAGCCATAGGTACACTTAGTCCACAGGCCGACTGGACGTTTTGGCACACTCACTGCTTCACTCATTCTCCCCCCGGGTTTTGCATAGGTCACTGTATTCGACGTTCGGCTCAAGCATGCAAAGCCCAAGCAGCAGGCGCAAGCGGCAATCGCCGAATGTTACCGAGCCCTGCTCTGATCGGTGGTGACGCGAAATGACCACCAATGGTCCGGACGCGATCGATCCAGGCCCAGTCCGGTCTTGGCGGCTCGGGTGCGCCAAGCGTGATCTAGCGCGTCTGGATCATTTAAGCGATTGAGCAACACCGGATACACCCGGTTACCCACCCGCAGTCTGGCCTGAGGATTTGCCAACGCTCTGCCCGACCAATACTTGCCATCGCATCGAGAACAGCTCAGGTACAAGGCACCTTCGACATCGGCCATGCAGTTTAAATTGATCGACCAAGGCACCAGACCCTGAACTTGAACCTGGCACAAAGCCACGTCATTGGCGAAAGACCAATCGGTAATCACATCGCTAACGGTCTGACCAGACAGCGTAGACCCAGGTATGCGCTCACAAGGACAGCGCAACAGGTAAGTCATAAGCAACCCGATGACCACAATGCCCAACAGCGCCAACAGCAAGGTTTGCGCCGGTGCGTTAGGTTGCGGTATGGAGCTCAAGGACTAAACCCGAGCGTTAGGCCATAAGCGCAAAAAGTTCTCGCTATAAAACGCGTCCCGAATCGCGGGCTCAGAATCTTCAAGAAAGCGCTCGAACCGACCGATGGGGTCCTTGGTGCCCTCCAGGTGCGGATAATCACTGGAAAACAGGTACAGATCCGGGTGGGAGTCCTGCATCAGGTAAGCTACGTCTTCGTGAGAAAACGGCGTAAACGCCATCTGCTCGATCAGCTGCTGAGAGGGTGCGCGTTCGAAGCGCACAGACTTATCCGAGCGACCGTAGATGCGGGTCACCCAATCCAGTCGACGGCACATTTCCGGCACCCAGCCGGCGCCCAGTTCAACCGCAGCTCCGCGCAATCCCGGATGACGGTCAAAGACGCCATCCAGCAGCAGCACGCTTAAAAACATCTCCGGTGATTGATGGAGCACAGCGGCGTCCTTGGTGCGGACATTTTCACCGCCGCCCAGCCAGTCTTTCACCGGGGCACGTCCATTGTTACCCCAGGTCTTGGATACTTGCAGTGGCGCACCGCCTACATGCAACACGAAGGGCACTTGAGCTTCCGCCAAACGCGCCCAAAACCCTTCAAGGTCAACATGACCTGGCGACCGGTCCAGGGGTGCACGATGAGGTATCCAAATGGCTTGAAGGCCCTCTTTAATGGCCCACTCCACTTCTTCAATGGCCCGCGCGGGATCATCCAGTGGAACAATGCCTACGCCCATCAGCCGATTGTCTGCCGAGCAAAAATCCAGCATGTGGCGGTTATGCGCCCGGGTGGCGCCATAACGCAGTACCGGATCTTTTTTGCTGCTGGGGTGAAATGGGAAAGCCACTGAGTGAGTGGCAAAAACCAGTTGTTTCTTAAACCCCAACAGATCCATGGCGGCAGAACGATCGCTGCCGTTAAAGGCTCCTAGGGCCTGAATTTCTTTGGAGTTCTCGATCAAGGCATCGCCCATGGCTAACTGCGCAGCCACATGTTCATCCGAGTGGCGTCCACCCTGGCTCATGATGAGCTCCACCTCTTCGTCAGTGACCACAGACGCGGAGTAGCTGACCTCGGGAATGTCATCGCGAATATCCGGATCTGCGTAGGCCTTCAAAAAATTCGGCAGCTCCATGATGTGGCTGTCGGCGTCGTAATACGCGCGATCGGGTGATGCATAGGCCATGAGTCTCTCCTGAATGTTTAGGGGCTAAACATACCCCAAGCCCGCGCACAGATAAAAGATCCACCCACCACTGACCTAGGTTTCCTATGTGGCGTTTAGCCATTGATGGTTTAGGATGAAATCCATCGAAGGGCTCCGCTTTACCGAGGAGCAATCCATGCAAATAGCCAAGGCGTTTCACCCATGCAAAACCATTTGGACATTCTTTGGCAGCTCCATCGTGATCCGGACAGCGACCCCAGCGCGCTGTTTGAGCTGCCCGAAATCAGTGCCGACGAAGGTCAGGCCATACAGTTCCAACTTTTAGATCGCTGGTTAAACGAAGGCGAAGAGCTGGGCGGCTGGAAAATCGGCATGACTTCTGGTGAATCCAGAGATGCCCTTGGCGTGGGCGTGCGCCCCTCAGGATTCGTGCTAAAAAGCCGCATCTTTACGAGCGGTGCCCAAATACCTCGCAGTCGTCTATACAGTGGCGGCGTGGAAAACGAGCTGTGCTTTGTGGTGGGCCAGCCGCTTGGCGCTGGCGCCACTGCCGAGGATGCTCGACAGGCCATGGCCGGCATTGCACCGGGCTTCGAAATCAATCAAAAGCGGCTACCCCCCGGCTCAGCTGCAGGGCTACGCATTGCAGACGATCTATCCAACTGGGGCATCGTTTATGGCGAGCCCATCGCCCCCCACGCTCTGACCGGTCATCTCGATGATCTGGTGGTGACCTTAAGCGAGCACTCCGCTGCCGGAACCGCCGAGATAGAACGAGTCGCCAGCGCGGGACACATGGACCCTCATTACGATTCCTTGGCTATTCTGGCCCGGCGCCTAGCGGAGTTTGGTCATGCTCTGGCGCCAGGCCAGCAGGTAATTACCGGGGCTTACGGCAAGACCCCTTTCGCACCTGGGCAGTTTGCTGGCCACTTCAGCCTAGGTATTGGCGAAGTTGAGTTAACCCTAACCCCGGACTAAGACGCTCTGGGCCGGGTAGTGGCAGCCATATTCAATGTCCGATTCTTGGGCTACCATCCAGCAACATCAACACCCTCGAGCCACCGTCGAAATAAGAGAGCAGCTAACGTGTCTGAAGAAACCCGCAAGCCCGAACCCACTCTGTTTTCCATGCTATCCAGAGATATCGCCTTAGCCATGGCTGCCATATCTGTCTGGGCCGCAGCGGACACCTGGTATCTGGTGTCTGGGCTTTGGTTTGCCCAAGCGGTGAGCGTCGTGGACGCAATCTTCGTCGGCTATATCCTCGGCGCCCTGCTCCATGAATGGGGTCACTACAGCGGCGCCAAGGCTTCGGGAGCAATCGCTCCCCGGGTGCAGCCCAAGGGCTTCTCTCTTTTTCGCTTCAATTTTGATATGGCCAGCAACACCCCGCGCCAGTTTCATTGGATGAGTTTTGGCGGCTGGGTCTTTCACTGGGGACTATTGATCATTCTTCTGCTCGCCATCCCCTTCGATAGCATTGGCAGAGTCGCGTTGGTGAGTTCAGTGTTCGGCTTCGTGGTCTTCGCAACGGTCATCGAGACCGGCATCCTGCGCCAGACGCTAAACGGCTCTGATCCATCGGAGACACTGGGACAACTGTCTAAGCAGCACTTTCAGCGAGCGAGCTTGGCCGGTTCCGTCGGTGGCCTATTCGCCCTAGCTGTGCTTAGCTAGCAGCGTCGCTGCACAACATCCTGACTATGCGGAAATCCCCGCCTCTGTGTTTGGATCTCCCGCAACTCGCACGTGGCGCATGATACGCGGCAGCGAGTAGTCGTATGGCCGCGCTCGGTGCAGCACACAGCGGTTATCCCACATCACAACATCACCACTCGCCCACTTATGCGCGAACACCCTAGGCGACTGACAGGCGAAGTCTGTGAGTTCCTGCAGCAACGACTCTGACTCTGATTCGCTGAGCCCCGGGATGCCATAGGCATGCCTGCCGATGAACAGAGAGGGCCGACCAGTGATGGGATGCAATTTCACCAACGGCCGCAGGGGAATGGCTTGATTGCTCAGACCATACGATGAGCCCTCGCTGGCTTTGTGACCTACCTTGGCCTGGGAGTAGTAAAGCGAATGGTAGGCGGCCAAGTCCTGAATGCGCTGGCGCATGGATTCATCTAGGGCATCAAACGCCGCTCGCATATCTGCCCACTCGGTTTCACCGCCATGTTCTGGCACCACCTGAGCCGACAAAATAGAGGCTCGCGCGGATAGCGGCATGTAGGTGCTGTCGGTATGCCAACCTTCATTCCCCTTTAGAATCTGAAAGTGGTCGCTGTCATGATCCACCGACGTGCCGTCGGCCCGGCGATTGCTGATGGGCACGGCCTTGCGGTCACGCTGAAGGGTTTCCAGGTTACCAATACGCTCACCCAGAGCGATCTGGGCCGCCTCTTCGATGTGTTGTCCCGGAAACACCAATACCGCGTATTGATACCAGGCCTGCTCGATGGCTCGCCATTGTTCGTCTGTCAGAGCGTTCAGACTGACACCGGTAATGGTGGCGCCCAATGTTGCATCGATTGGTACTACGTTCATCTGTCCCCCGAGTGCTCGCTTGTTCTGTTCTCGCCGGTTTTGCCTGACGTTAATTTCGCTGGCGCGGAGCCGATACCTTAGCTGCTACCGATAGAAAGCAAATTCTCCACCGGCTGATACAGCTCTTCCAAATAGGTGACGTCTTCTTCCGCCAATTCGATGGCAGCCGCGGCGACCAGATCGTCTAATTGACTGACCTTGGATACCCCCACAATGGGCGCTGTGACTTCTTCTTTGCCGAGCAGCCAAGCCACCGCAATTTGTGCCGGTGAGCATTCATATTTGCTCGCGGTTTCGATCACTCGCTCCGCGATAGGAAATACGTGATCGCCATGATAAAGGCTCTCGGTTCTCACTCGGTCGCGGCCTTGAGAGCGACTGGTGCTGCCGCCGCCAAAGCCGCCCTGATAGGACCCCGCCAAAATACCCCGAGCTAAGGGCGACCAAGGCGTTAACGCTACGCCCGTGCTGGCGCAGTAGGGATTCATCTCCCGCTCTTCTTCTCGGTACACCAAGTTATGGTGATTTTGCATGGACACGAACTGGGTCCAATTGTTCATTTTTGCCGTCAATTGCAGCTCAGCAAACTGCCAAGCGAACATGGAGGACCCGCCGAGATATAGCACCTTGCCAGCTTTCACCGCATCGTGCAGCGCCTCCAACGTTTCTTCGATCGGTGCCTGAGCCGAACCCGGAATACCGTGGGGATGGCGGTGAATCACCAAATGATCAATGTAATCGTGGCCCGTGCGCTGCAAGCAGGCATCGATGCCCTCGCGCACGTGTTTGCGGGACAGGCCCCCTTGGTTCGGCCCTGGACCCATGGGCATAGCGATTTTGGTCGCCAACACGTATTCATCCCGGGGCAGCATTTCTTGCAGCAACTCCCCAACCACTTCCTCGGATGCCCCTAAACCGTAGATATCCGCGCAATCAAAATAGAACAAGCCATGATCTATAGCGGCTTTGATGATGGGCCGAGCCTCATCTAGGGTCAGGGTCCAATCGCCCTGATGTCCGCGGCCAGGGATACCAAAGTTCATGGTGCCTAAACACAGTTGAGATACCCGAAGTCCGCTTTTACCCAGTTGCACAGCCTTTAACATGCCCTCTCCTCTTTCAATTGCTGCAAAGACTGTTGTTATAGCAGAAAACCGCCCGACCAAAGACCTCAAATCACCGGAATCACGCCAAGCTATTCCCACAAGTCCCCCGGCTTTGCTACCTTTGATGATCCAAAGTTTTGAGCACCACCATGAACCAATCCATAGCGGTTGTGGGCGCTGGTATTTGCGGCCTGTTTACAGGCCTGTCGCTAGCCCGAAAAGGTTTTGACGTCACCCTATTTGAACGCGACGTACCCCCACCTGCGGGCAATGCTGAAGAGGCCTTCTTCTCTTGGCAGCGCAGAGGCGCGGCCCAATTCCGACACCCGCATGCCTTTTTGGGTTTGATGTGCAGCGTGCTGGGCGAGAACTACCCGGACCTCCTGTCCGAGTTGCTGAATGCTGGCGCCCGAAAAATGACTTTTGAAGAAATGGTGCCCAAACACCTGCGGCATCAATATCAGCCAGAGCCTGGGGACGAAAAACTGTGGATGCTGTTGTGTCGCCGAGCCACCATCGAAACCGTGCTGCGCCACTATGTGGAACGAGAACCCAATCTCACCATTCGCAGCCAGACCTATGTCACCGATGTCATTGTGGACACAAACCGTGGCGACGACGGACAGCCAACCTTGACGGTTACGGGCCTTGAGCTAACCGACCGGCAGAATCAAAACCGCAAAAGCATCCACAACGCAGACATCGTGGTTAATGCTTCAGGTCGAGCGGACAAGTTCTATCAGTGGCTCAAAAACAAGGGTGCTCAAGGCACCGAGCAACGCGACGACGCCGAAATCGTTTACTACACCCGGCACTATGAGCTGTGCGAAGGTGTTAACGAACCCGAGCGGGATAGCGACAACCCCTCTGCCGGCGATCTGGGTTACTTGAAGTACGGGGTCTTCCCTGGCGACAACGGCCACTTCGCCATCATCATTTGTCTGCCAAACCACGAAAGCGAGCTCCGCGAGGCGGTCAAGGACGGCAGCAAATTCGACGAAATCTGCATGAACATTCCTGGCCTGGTTCCCTGGATCAGCCCAGGTAAGGCCACCGCGACCACGGCGCCCTTTGGGATTGGAGAAATACACGCGGTCTGGCGCGACTACATTCCCGACGAGAGTGGGCCCAAACTGCTGAACTATTTTGCCGTGGGGGATGCCGCAGCACGCACCAACCCGCTTTATGGGCGAGGCTGCAGCACGGGCACGCTGCACGCGCACCTACTGGGTGAAATTTTGGCCAGTGAACAGGACCCATGGCAGCGAGCCTTGGCGTTTCGCCTGAAAACCGAAGAAGAGATTCGGCCCATCTTCAACGCCAGTTTGGCTGAGGACAAAAAAGGCATCAAAAAAGCCGCTGCGGTACGGGCAGGTAAAACCGTGGATCGGGCCAAATCCCTTTCTTCCTGGTTTGGCTTGGCCTTTGGTGACGCCGTGGTAGCCGCGGCTAAGTACCAGCTTCATGTACACCGTGGAGTCATGCGCACCGTAAACTTGGTGGAAAAACCTGGTGCTTTTTTAAAGGACAAAAAAACTCGCAACACAGTGCTGCGCTACATGCTACGAGGACGCAAAAGGAACGCGGCTGCGCGAATCCAAAACGGTGCCAGCCGAGACGAGATGATTAACCGGGTATGTCAAACGTCCTAAACACCCCGACCCAGCAAACTAAATAATCCATAGGAGCTTTCCATGCAGGACCTGTTTTCCGTCAAAAATAAAATCGTCGTCGTCACCGGTGGCTCTCGGGGTATTGGCGAGATGATCGCAGCGGGCTATCTAGCCAACGGCGCTAAGGTCTACATCACCTCCCGCAAGGCTGAGGTCTGCGACGCCACCGCCGCGCGCTTGGCCCAAACCTATGGCGGTGAGTGCATGTCCATTCCAGCAGATATGGCCACCCTTGAAGGCATTGAGGGTTTCGTTAAGACGTTTGGTGAGCAGGAATCTCGCCTGGATGTGCTGGTCAACAACGCGGGCGTGGCTTGGGGTGCACCACTGGAAGAATTCCCCGAAGTGGGCTGGGATAAAGTCATGGATACCAACGTCAAAGGCGTTTTTTTCCTAACCCAAAAATTGCTGCCGTATCTAGAGAGTTCAGCAACTCACGAGAGCCCAGCTCATGTCATTAACGTGGGTTCCATCGACGGCATTAAGACCCCCATTTTTGACAACTTTTCTTACGGACCATCCAAGGCTGCGGTGCATCATTTGACTCGAGTTTTGGCGGCTCACTTGGTCAAACGCAACATCATCGTTAACGGCATTGCACCGGGACCCTTTCCTACCTACATGCTCAGTGCCGGGGTCGGCGGCGGCGGTGATACGGAAAACACCGATTGGGACGCCCTAGGCAAAGGCAACCCCAGAGGTCGCGTGGGCACGCCGGAAGACATCGCAGGCTTGGCGATCTTTTTGAGTTCTAGAGCCTGCGGATTTACCGTTGGTGATGTTATTACCTGCGACGGCGGCTCGGTGGTTTCATGAAACGGCCAGCCTAGGGTTTAGGCTGGCGCTTCTGTATGCCCGGAGAATACATGGCTATCAAACGTTGATCCTGCTCCCAGCTTGGTGAGCTAGACCCAGACAAACCCAGACGCAGGTTCTGTACTGCGTTATCCAAATCACGCAAACGCGCCAGGCCCTCGGTATCGGTTGGCGGCGTTTCTACTAAGGGCGCCAAGCCATGAATCAGCAGTTCGCAATCGGCAGCTGGAGCCCCCTTGCTACCCGCCCATGCGCAAAAGGCAATGTAGATATAAAGACTCTCGCGGATCCCAAAGTCCCGCACCCTGCTGGCGTCCAAGGGTTGGGGCACAACCACATTCTCAAGCTGGGCCACGCCCTGACTCATCTCTGACAGAAAGTCACCGTATTTGTCCGTCAGCGTTAAACCAAGTGTTTGTCTGGGCAAACAATAATAGCGCGCTCGTTCGCCACGATCGGCTTTGATCACCAGGTACTGGAGAACACTGCTACAGGCTACCCAAGTCTTGTAACCACTGACGCAGCTCTCACCTTGATGATGGTGACTACTTACCCCGGGCAAAGGCGGCGTGCCTTTGCGATCTTCCGAAACCGCAAATGCGGCCAGACCATCCCAAGGAATATCACTGAAGGTGTGTCGCATGGCACATTGATAACCGGCAACAAAGACCCAGGCCAAGCGGTCTGCCAGCAACCCGGCAGCTACTGCCCTTGCCAACAGCGTTCCAGCACCTGCGTTTTGCGCTAGCCATGCCTCGCCGTAACTGGCTTCGTCGGGAAAATCCTGGCTACGGTGGCTGGCAAGGAGGTCCGCGTAATCCACCACTACCGGGGCGCCTCGCCACGTACCTGCAGGCGATGAATCAATCGTGGGTCGTCGCCATGGTCGTGGACCGCGTAGTGCAGCAAGCAGCGGTTGTCCCACATAACCAAATCTCCCGGCTGCCATTGGTGGCGAGCTTGATATTCTGGCCTCACGCAATGTTGGTAAAGGAACTCCAACAGCACCTTGCTCTCCTCACGGGACCAATGCCGAAACTGACGGGTAAAGGCGCGACAAACGTAGAGCGCCTTTTCGCCGCTCTCATCATGAGTACGTACCACCGGATGTTCCGCCTCGGATGCTTGATCCGGGTCCTGGCCATAGAGCCGGGCTAGATCCTTGGCTGAATGTTTAGCAACAAGGGTGTCCACCAGAGTTTTCATGCCTTCACTGAGATCCTGATAGGCCTGAATTTGATTGGCGAACGCAGTTTCGCCACCAATGGCCGGCGCTTCTAAGGCATAGAGCATGGTGAGCTTTGGCGGCACCGGGTCATAGGTCATATCCGAGTGCCAGTGCTGATTCACGTCACGTTTTTTGCCCTTGTTGCGCAGCTCAATGATGTTGGGATAACCGGGCAAACTGCCGTAGGGAAACGGCACCAACTCACCCCAATGTTCGGCAAAGGCAATCTGGTCGTCCGGGGTTAACTGCTGACCGGGAAAAACCAGCACATGGTGCTGGCAGAACAGCTGATTGAGTTCCTTGGCTACCGAGGCGTCGACGGTCCGGACGTCCAAGTCTTTGACTATGGCGCCCAGGGGCGCTGCCATTTGCTGTATTTGCATCCTTCGTTTTCCTTAGAGGAAATTGGTCGACTAACCATAGCAGGCACATTTGTTCTGGAGCAAAAATCATCGTAAGCCCAACACTTGGGGGTAGACTAAAACCAAGCCCACCATGGAGGAACATTGATGCCGTTAAGCGCCAGCACTATCGGTGCAACCACGAGGCCAGTCCTACACCAAACCGACGAGCGTTGGCTCATGGCCTATGCAGCCAGCCTGGGGGATCTCAATCCTCACTATATGGACACCACCCAAGCCATTACGGCTCACCCGGTGTTTCCCGTGTGTCTGGAGTGGCCCGCTATTTTGGCGACCCGGGAGCTGACCAGTGCCAGCGGCATGACGGACAGCGAATCCAGCAAGGGCGTGCACGCATCCCACGATCTGCATTTGTATCGACCCATTATCCCTGGCGAACGCTTGGCAACCACGACCACCATCATTGACGCACGATCCATTCCTCCGGGCGCGGCCTTGGTTATGCGTTTGGACACACTAGACGAACAGGGCGAATTGGTGTGTCGCACCTATCAGACCAGTATCTATCGCGGCGTGTCCGTTAGCACGGAAGCCACTGAGCAGGTGACGGATGTTCCTCCTGCTTGGCCGAATTCGGACTCGTCGTTCGTTGCCACGGCGCGCCGCCACATCGCCATACCCGGCAACCTGGCTCATAGCTATACCGAGTGCGCGCGGATTTTTAATCCTATTCACACCGACAAACAGGTCGCGCTGGATGCAGGTCTTCCAGACATTATTTTGCACGGCACAGCGACACTGGCCTTGGCCGTGAGCACCCTGATAGACCAGTGCTTGGACGGAAACCCCGAGCGAGTCTCTAGGCTTGGCGGCCGATTTTCCGCCATGGTGTTAATGCCCAGCGAGATCGCGCTGGAAATTGGTGAAGCTCAGCACGGCAACATCAGCTTCCGCGTCTTCAACGAGCACGGTGAAGAAGCCATTAGCCGGGGGTTTTTAAGTTTCACCTAATCCACTGGGCCCGGCTGCGCCCCACCCCAGGATAGGCGCGTCCTGCGGACGAATGTTAGCCCACGCGGTCCAAGTCGGTGTTGTGACTTTCTTTCAGCGCGTTGATCGAGAACCAGGTCAGCACATTGGCCAAGGCGATGTAGGCAGCTATCCACATGGAATTGCCGAATACCACCAACAGCGTCGTGGCGATCATGGGTGCAAAACCGCCGCCAAGAATGGCGCCCAGCTGATAACCCAATGAAGCGCCGGAGTAACGAACCTCGGTACTAAACAATTCTGCCAGCAGCGCTGCTTGGGGCCCATACATCATGGAAATGCAGATATGCCCAATGGCCAACGCCGCGGTAATCAAAAACCAGTTGCCGGTGTCGATCATGGCAAACATGATGAAACCCCAAACCGCGGTGCAAATCGCACCAAACTTATATATGCCGCGCCGACCATGTCGATCGGACCAGGCGCCGAAGAAGAAGTTTGCTGGGATAGCGAACAGAGTGCTGATCAAAACTGCCGTAAGCATGTCAGAGCGCGGGATGGCCAAGCCTTCGGGGTCGGTGCCATAGGAAATAATGAACGCAATGCAGATGTAAAAGGTCACCTGGACCCCCAGAAAAGCCCCGGCGGCCAGAACGATTTCTCGGGGGTAGGTTTTTATGGCCTGAAGCACCGGTGACTTTGGCTGGGCCTGGGCAGGTTCCGCGGATTCAGCCAACTCCTTGAAGGCCTCGGTATCTTCCAGCTTTAACTGTACATACAGACTCAGACCGATCAGCAACACGCTGGAGATAAAGGGCACACGCCAGCCCCAGTCCAAAAACGCCTCGTCAGTCAGGCTGCCGCTGACGGCCAAGAAAGCCAAATTTGCCAGCACCAACCCAGCCGGCGCACCAGCCTGAGCGAAGGCGCCGTAAAAACCTCGTCGATGTGCCGGCGCATTTTCTGTCACCAGCAGCATGGCTCCACCCCACTGGCCACCTACCGCCAGCCCCTGCACAAAACGCAGAAAAATCAGCAACAGCGGCGCTAACGGCCCGATGGCGGCATATCCAGGAAGCAAACCAATCAGCGTAGTGGCTACCCCCATCATCATCAGCGCCGTCACCAACGCGGCTTTTCGTCCTACTCGGTCGCCAAAATGGCCAAACAGCAGACCGCCAATGGGTCGAGCAATGAAGCCCACAGCGAAGGTACTGAAAGAGGCTAGCAAGGCGACGTACCGAGGCATGTCTTCGGAGAAAAATAGCGTAGGAAAAATCAGCGCTGCAGCGGTGCCGTAGATGAAAAAGTCATACCACTCAATACTGGTGCCGCCTAATGCGGTTACCGCCACTGTACGCATAGAACGGGCAGTAGGTTCGTGCTTGCCCTCTGGCTGGTGTGATTGATTATCGTCAGTCATGGTTTGCTTATCCTTGATCCGTTGCGATACCCGATGCCAACGGTTTTAGGGCAGTAGATCTGACCCCATTACCACCACTAACCAAACACACCGTTACCACCACCGAGTTACTGGATTCCCCTCCGGCACACTCTTGGTTCATCATAACCAAATTGATATCAATAACGAGCCTCGAGCGATCCATCTCTTATGCGCTATCGACTGCTGTTTGCTTTGATTTTTTGCACCCTGCCGGTTTTAACTTCGGCAGAACCTCTACGAGTGGGCGTAGCCAGCAATTTCGCGAAAACGATGGAAGCTCTGATCGCGGAATATCAGCAGACTTATCCAACCGCAGATGCCATAGCCATCAGCATTGGTTCCACCGGCAAACTTTATGCTCAGATTCAACAGGGAGCGCCTTTGGATCTGTTCTTCGCGGCGGATGAAGAGCGCCCGAACCAGCTTGTTCAAGCGGGACTGACGCTTGGACCAGCCCAACCCTACACTCAGGGCCGATTGGTTTTTTGGCACCCCAAGGATGCCAAACAGTCAGAATTGCCCACCCAAATAAATCAGAGCACGAACATTGCGATCGCCAATCCTCGGTTGGCGCCTTATGGACTTGCAGCCCGCCAGGCCCTTGATAGTTTGGGATGGAAACCTAAGCATCAGGCTTCGTTGATCACCTTGGAAAACGTTGGACAGACCTGGGCAATCGTGACCTCAGGCAATGCCAGCACTGGCTTTGTGGCGCTATCGCAAATACGGGAACAAGGGTTACCCGAGCACACCTATACTCTGGTACCCGCCCATCTCCACGAACCCATCGTGCAAGCCGCCGTAATCGTCGGCACAACCGCAAAACCCAGGGCCGCAGCACACTTTCTGAACTTTGTGCAAAGCAGATTCAGCGTGCCGCCCCCAGAACTAAGCCAATAGTCTTTTCCTAACGACCTTGAAAGACCGGCTCTCGTTTTTCCACAAAGGCCTTAGTGGCGTTGCGGTGATCTTGAGTTTGCCCACAGTGCACGTGATGGGTGGCCTCTAAGTCCAGACAGTCCTCAAGGTCCCCGGTTGACATGGCCCGGGCAAAATTCTCTTTCATATAACGGTATGCCACTGCAGGGCCCGAGGCCAACTGGGACGCAATTTCTGCGGTCTTGGTCTCTAGTTCTTCGGCGCCACACACCCAGTTGGTCAGGCCCAGATCTAGCGCCTCCGCAGCACTGACTCGCTCGGATAAGAAGTACAGCTGTCGCGCCTTAGCGGCTCCCACTAACTGGGACATGAAAAACGTGCCGCCGTAGTCGCCGGAAAAACCAACCTTGGCAAAGGCTGTCGTCATGATGGCGCTATCCGCCATGATGCGCAGATCGCAAGCCAAAGCCAGAGACAACCCCGCCCCAGCCGCCGCGCCGGGCAAAGCGGCAATGGTAGGTTTGGGCATACTGTACAAACGCCCTGCCGTCGCTCGCTGGTTAAGACGCTGACGATGAATCGCAGCGTCGATGGTGTTGTCGCCCTCAGCGCCGTCACCTCTGGCGGCCATACCTTTCACATCGCCGCCAGCGCAAAAGCCTTTACCCGCTCCGGTCAGCACGACACATCGCACCTGGGGATTGAGTTCCGCATCCGCAAGCTGAGCGGCAAGTGCCGTGGTCATTTCACCGCTCATGGCGTTGCGGGCCTCAGGCCGATTCAACGTTAAGGTAAGTACGCCTGCGGACAATCGCGCCAACAGATCCTCGGTTCCCGTGTCTATATCCATGTATTCGTTCTTCTCCATGCTATTTCCTCTGTCGTCGTGTTACTTTCCTTCGCGCCCCTTGAGAGTAACAAGTTAGGCAAAAAAGCACAGACCCGCCCCGATCAAAGGTTGATCTTTGACTGCTTTTGACGGCTTC
>JAYOSS010000004.1:0-3645 GCA_038139355.1 Gammaproteobacteria bacterium | reverse complement strand
CTTTTGACGGCTTCGGGGCACTAAACGTTTCGCTTGTTGGAGGATTCGTAATGCTAACCCCCGTGATGACTGCTCATCTCTTCACTGTCCTGCCTGCAGCGGTATTGGGGACTTACCTGATGTTGCAGCCTAAGGGGACTGCTGTGCATCGCTTCCTGGGCAAAATTTACATGGTGCTGATGTTCGGCACGGCGCTGATCGCCCTGTTTATCCCCGCTGCCGTGGGCCCGCAATTTTTGGGTCACTTCGGCTACATCCACATTCTGTGTTTTGTGGTGATTTATTCCGTGCCCTCAGCCTACTTTGCAGCGCGACAGCACGATCTACGCCGCCACAAGTTCGCCATGATTGGGGTTTATCTGGGCGGAGTGCTTGTCGCCGGCGGCTTTACCTTGGCGCCAGGTCGCTACTTGAACCAGCTTCTACTGGGCTAACCTTTGCGTGTACTCTGGTGGCAACCAACCGGGGAAACACAACATGAGTCAGCAAACCTTCGAAACTTTCGATCTCTTCATCGAAGACGATATCGCCCACATTCGTCTGAACCGACCTGAAAAGCGCAACAGCATGATTCCGTCTTTTTGGGAAGACCTGCCCCGGGTGGTTGAGGATATCGACAACAATGCCAAGGCTCGAGTCATCATCATTTCATCCACGGGGCCGGTGTTCACCGCGGGGATGGATCTCAATGCGTTTACCCCCAAGCAGCATGGCAGCCCCGAGGAAGCCAAACGCGCCCGGATCAGTCATGGTGCCGCGTTTTATGACACCGCGCGCAAAACACAAGCCGCCTTCAATGCGCTGGAAGCCTGCCGACTTCCCGTGTTGGCTGCCATCCAAGGTGGCTGTGTAGGCGGCGGTCTCGACATGGTAACGGCCTGCGATATGCGCTACTGCACCCAGGATGCCTTTTTCACCATATTCGAAATCAATATCGGCATGACCGCGGATGTCGGCACTTTTCCTCGACTGGTGCAGCAGATGCCTGAAGGCTTGGTGAGAGAACTCGCCTACACCGGCAGACGCATGGCCGCTGATGAAGCCATGAGTACCGGCTTGGTAAACCGGGTGTTCGCCAGCCATGAAGACATGCTGACTGGCGTTATGGACATCGCAAAAGAAATTGCCTCGAAGGCCCCGTTGGCGGTTTACGGCTGCAAACGCATGATCAACTACAGCAAAGATCATACAACTGCAGATACGCTGGACTACATCGCCATCTGGAACGCATCATTCCTACAAAGTCCGGAAATGCAGGAAGCCATGGTCTCCAATGCTGAAAAACGCCTTGGAGACTTTGTGGACCTGCCGAAAAGAACCCAGAGTTTCGGCTCAAACTGAGGACCACGCCATGACCATTCAGCTGCGACAAATTTGCCTGGTTGCCGGCGACCTCGACCAGGTCGTTGACGATCTACGAGGCGTTTTGGGCATTAACAGCTGCTACATCGATCCTGGCGTGGCTAAGTTTGGCCTCGAGAACAACTTGATGCCGGTGGGCAGGAACTTTCTCGAGGTGGTCGCGCCGATACAGGAAAACACGGCAGCAGGCCGATATTTGCAGCGTCGTAACGGCGACGGCGGTTACATGGTAATTACGCAAATCGACAACTTTGCCGAGCACCAGCGTTTGCGGCAAAAGGCCCTGGACAGTGGTGTGCGCGTGGCGCATGAGCACTCAAACGAACAATGGACCTTGACCCAGCTGCACCCCGGGGATTTGCAGGCAGCGTTCCTGGAACTGGAATATAGCAGCCGCGAGGACTTTTCTGGGCATTGGGACCCCGTAGGAGGTACCGGCTGGGAGGACCAGGTCAAACAAGACGTGACCGTGGACTTTGTCGGTATCGAACTACAGGGTGACAACCCCGACGCATTAGCCGCGCTTTGGGGTCAGTGCACAGACTTGCCGGTCCAGTCCGACTCCGCAGGACAACCCTGCATTCGTTTCAACAACGTAACTCTGCGCTTCGTGCCGGTTACCGACGGACGAGGTCCTGGGCTAGGCGCGATCGATATTGCGGTAGCTGACCGAGAACACATTTTACGCGAGGCTAAAGCTCGTCATTGCTATGCCACCGATGATCAAGTGGTGATCTGCGGTACCCGTTGGAACCTGCAGGACGCTTAGCTCTTGCAAACCCGGCTTAGTCCCCAGGCAACCCAACAATGCCGCTATCAACAGCGACTTTACTTTCAACCGCCGACAGACCCAGTTCCTGGAGCACAGCCAAGCTGTGCTCGCCTAACTGGGGTGCCCGCCGCGGCTCTGAGTCGCTTTCTTGCTCTGCATAAAAACTCGGACGCAGGTACTGCATCGTCCCCAGGCCTTGATCGGATAACTTCTGCAGCACCCCGGAGGCTTGAAGCTGGGCGTCTGCAAAGACATCAGCAAGCGCATTGACTGGCGCGCAGGGGATGTCTCGCTCTTGCAGCTGCGAAAGCCATTGTTCATTGGTCTTATCCGGCGCAACCCGAGCGATCAGTTCATAGAGTTCGTCTATGCGATCCGAACGCGCAGCGGCGTCATTCACCCAAGCAGCTGTTGCCAGTTCATCTGCTTGCACCAATTCCAGAAAGCGAACCCACTGCCGTGTGCTGTAGGGCATGATGGCCATAAACCCATCTCGGGTGCGAAACGGTCGTCGATGCGCCGACATGAGCCGTTGGTAACCCAGTTCGCCCTGGGGTGGATCCATGGTGTGGCCGGCCAGGTGCTCCGCCAGCAAAAAGCTGGTCATGGTTTCCAGCATGGGCACTTCAATGCTCTGTCCCTGTCCCGTGCGAAGTTTGTGCACCAGCGCTGAGGTGATGGCCATGGCCAAGTGCAGACCCACGACTTTGTCGCAGAGAATGCTACGAAAAAACTGCGGTGCGCCGCTGGCATCCGCATTCAGGGCAGCCATGCCCGACCGAGCCTGAATAATGTCATCGTAGGCTGGGCTATCCGCATCGGGGCCAAGGCTGGCAAAACCCGGCGACCAGCAGTACACCAGGTCCGGCTTGATGCCCTTGAGCTGAGCGTAATCGATGCCTAGCGCCGCTGCGGATTTAGCCCGCATGTTGTGCACCACCACATCGGCTTGGGCCACCAGCTTGGCCAAAATCTCTTGCCCGCCAGGCTGCTTAAGGTCTAGGACGAGGCTGCGCTTGTTGCGGTTGAAATTGGCAAAGCCAGCACCCACATCCGGGCTGGGCCCGGGTCTGACCGAGCGAAAACCATCACCCTCCGGGGGTTCTACTTTAATGACCTCAGCACCAAAGTCCCCAAGAAACTGCGTGGCGTAGGGCCCCAATACCACGGTGGTGAAATCCACCACCTTGATCCCTTGCAACAGATTCAGCATAGACGCCTGCCCGTCTCCTCAGTCATTGGCTTCGCATTAGCAAGGACTAATGGTTAGTCGAACTCTTTTTCGCCGCTGGCAAACAGCAGGTAGAACACCATGCCAAAAAGGGTGACGCCGGCAGTCACCTGAAACACCAAATCCCAAGAACCGGTGTACTCGAGAATCAACCCGGTCACAGCCACGCCCACAATGCCGGGTATGGTACCTGCGGTATTGGTGATGCCCATCAGGGTACCCGCATGTCGTGGTGCAACGTCCATATGATTGACGTTAAACCCGCCAATACCGGCGGCAC
>JAYOSS010000003.1:24982-42491 GCA_038139355.1 Gammaproteobacteria bacterium | reverse complement strand
CGACACGCTCGCTGGCCCGGGTAGATTGCCGGCGCCCTACATCGTTGCTCATGTCTACTCTCTGCTCTGACTGCAATAGTGGCTGACTATTGTCCCCCAACCCGTTCAGCGCCGCGAGACAATCTCTACGCTTAAAGAGCGGATTCAGCTAATATCCCCGCCCCGCAGTTCCGCAATTTGGACTTTCGTGTCTTCTACTTCTAACGACTCACCGCCGGCACCGAGCGCCATACTTAGTCCTAGCGAGTTTCGCTACGCCAGGGCCATTTTGTTAACGGCATTGGTAGCGGTGGGATTTGGTTTCACGGTTTTGTTCGCCATTCTTGGCCCACTGGGCCGGGAAGTGGGCATGAGCGAACTGCAAATCAGCTCCATTATTGCCACGTCCTCGCTGGTGGTCTTTCTCGCCAGTCCGCGATGGGGGCGTCTCAGCGATCGCTGGGGACGCAAACGCGTAATGGTGCTGGGTTTGTTTGGTTATGCCGTGGGCAACTTGCTCTTTGCCACGGTCTTTCACGCCACCATGATTGGCCTGCTGCTGCCTGTGGCGGGCTATCTGCTGTTGATGCTGACCCGGGTCATGCACGCCAGCGTCATGTCAGCCATCATGCCCTCCAGTAGCGCCTACATGGCCGATATCACGTCGGTCAGCATGCGCACCAAAGGCATGGGCGCAGTTGGGGCCGCCAACAACTTCGGCAGTATTTTAGGCCCGGCCCTTGGCGGCATGTTGGCCGGCATCACGCTACTGACCCCGCTCTGGGTCGCCTCCGGGGTGGCGCTGACCACCGCCTTGTTTGTCATCTTTTTATTGCCAGACATTCCGAAAAGTCAGCCGCCGGTGGGCCAATCTGAATCCACCAAAGCCAAAAAACTCAGTTATTTTGACCCGCGCATCCTGCCCTACATCATTGTTGGGGCACTGATGTTTATGGGCATGGCCTTGGTGCAGCAAACCCTGGCGTTTCGCTTTCAGGATGTGCTGGGACTCACCGCCGTAGAAACCGCGCAGACCTTTGGGCTGGCCATGGGCTGCTCAGCAGCGGCTTCGCTCGCCAGCCAGATCGGTTTAATGCAGCGCATCAACCTGACACCGTTTCAGTGGCTGCGCATCGCACTGCCAATACTGGCGGTGGCCTTTGCCTGTCTTGCCGTTGCCGATACCCAAGGATTGATGATGTTTGCCATGGTGCTGCAGGGCGCAGCCATGGGTGTTGCCGGCCCGGCGTTCTCCGCGGGTGCATCCTTGGCTGTGGAGCCCCACGAACAAGGTGCCGTTGCCGGACTGGCAGGATCTTGTGGCCCCTTGGGCTTTACCCTAGGCCCACTGCTGGGCGGCTTTTTCTATCAGATTTCACCGGATTTACCCTATTGGTTTACCTTTGCCGTCTATCTGCCCCTGCTGGTTTTTGTGATGCGACAGCGCCGAGGCGAAAAACGCGCCCAGATGCAGCAGCCACCAGGCCAATAGCCGGGCGGTGCTCAACGGCATCGATGCAGCGGCGTCGGCAAAACCTGAGGCCCGGGGCGGCCATGCAGAGAACCAGTATTCGACCAACGACCGAAGCAACGAAACCCATCAATTGACTGAGGAGACAACCATGAACAAAGCGATCTGGCAGGCCCCCAGCGCCGAGTTGTACGGCGACATTCGCATTCATGAAGGGGCCTCCATCTGGCCCAATGTGGTGATGCGAGCGGAATCGGACTACATCGAGATTGGCGCCTATACCAACATCCAAGATTTCACCATGATCCACATCGCCGATGTCCCCACCATCATCGGGGCCTATTGCTCCATTACCCATCACTGCACCATTCATGGCGCCACCATCGGTGATAACTGTTTGATCGGCATTAACGCCACCATCATGGACCGGGCAGTTATCGGTGAGAACAGCATCGTCGCAGGTCATACCATCGTTACCGAGGATACGGTCATACCCCCGAATTCCATCGTTGCCGGCGCGCCGGGCAAAATTAAGGTGACTCGAAATAACTTTGTCGCCAATCGCCTAAACGCCTTAGCCTACTTTGACAACGGCCAAGCTTATGCCGAGGGTAACTACCGAATTTGGGCAGAGCCGGTACAGCAAGCCAAAATGGCTGAACGCAAAGCCCAGCTGGAAGCCGAGCTGGAATCCATGCCGCAGCCATGAGCTCTGACACCGACGGCTTAACCGCCTTTTCCGTCTTTAGTGCCGACGCCTGCATCGCCCAAGGTTCGATCACAGAGGTTGCTGTGGCCGCCAAACGCTTTTTGGATAGTCACCCCAAGGCCCAGGTTTTAGTACTCGACGACGCCAGTGGCCGGCCTGTAGCCCTGGACCTCCGCGGCGACCTTTAATTGGTGTCCCGCAAAGCCGCTCACTATCCAGTGAGCGGACGGCCCTCCGAAATTCAAGCCCCTTCAACCCGAGAAGTCTCTTTGCTGCCGCGACACTGGGATTGGTTAACCCGACAGCCAGGCAACCCGTCAGCGGCACTGCGCCGACTCATTGATGAGGCGCGCCGGGATCCAAAGACACAAATCAGAGATAAACAGCACCAGGCTCAGCAATTGACCTTTCAATTTTGTCAGGCGCTATGCGGGGATCTGCCTGACTACGAAGATGCCATGCGCGCCCTGTATCGGCAGGACCAGCCGGGCTTTGAAGCCAGCATTCAGCAATGGCCCGAGGACTTCGCCAGTCGCGCAAGAGCCCTAGCGGAACCCGGCTGGCTAGCGCCTCAGGATCCAGCGTTAGAGGGATAGCCAAAGTCTAAGCAGGTGTCGGCGCTGCTCGGCACTGTCTTGGTAGGCCGTCCGTGCGTGGGCAACGGTGTGATTGGAAATCAGCTGTATGTCCCCTGGCTCCAGCCACATATCCAGAAAGAACTCCTCGTCCAGCCCCTTGGCATCGTAAAAATCCAAAATGCGTTGCTGAGCAGGTGACAAGCTCACGCCCTGATGCCGGGCCACCGAGCGCATGTAGTCGCTGTGATAAAAGGTTCTTAAATGCTGACCATCAAAGCGACAGGGATACAGCTCACTGTAGGGCAACGCGCCCTTTGGACGTTCACCCCGCCCATCGAGCTTGAACAACTCGAATAGGTCCGGCACCAACTCCGGGTGCTCCCCCAGTAGCGCGTTAAACAGCGCCACAGTACTAACAATTCTGCTATGCCCGCCTTCAGCGGCGGTACGCAGGCACAGCAGGCCCACCACATCCGCAGCATCACAGTGCAGATTGATGTTATGGGGCGTTCGGTACAAACGGACATTGGGATCCTGCTCACCATAATCTTTCACTTCCCCCAACAGTTCTTGCTGAGGGTTCTGAGCGCCAGGTTCGCCCAGGTGGTGGCCAAGCCCCCAAAAGCTTCGACGCACCCAATCCTCAGATCGGTCCGTTGGAAAACCTTTAATCACCTGAATGCCCAGACCAGAATCCAGCCGCCCACGCCACTGCTGAATGCGGTTAGCCAAACCGGGCAAAGGAAAATTCTCTTTATTGATCAAGGCGATGTCTGCGGGCGCAGCATCAACGGCCTGTTGCAGCTCGGCAAGGTCCGTAGCGGACAATTGGTAGCACCAGGATGCGCTACCCTGCTGTAGCTGGGTACGCAGATCCCGGCCCAACCAGGCTGCTGGCGTATCTAGGGGCTGATCGGGCACCGCCACATGGGGTCGATCAAAATAGTGTTTTGATTGCGCCGCGAACGAGCGAAACAACTGCTGTGACGTGGATGGACTAGCCATTGACCCTCCTCATGCCCTGATCTTTGTAATAGCTACAAGCCCAGTACCAGTTTAGCCATGATGTTGCGCTGCACCTCGTTACTGCCGCCGGCAATAGAGCTGGCACGCAGATTAAAGTACCTAGAAAACGCCACCACGCCATCTTCAGGCCCTACCGGCGCGACGTTAGTGCCTACGGTGCGGGCCTCTGGCTGATGAACCGCGTTGTATTGCCCCATGGCTTCTACCGCGAGTTCGGTGAGTTTTTGCTGGGTTTCGGCAGATAGTGCTTTCAGCACGGAGGATTCCGGGCCGGGGCTTTGACCTTTGGATAAGGCAGCCATCATCCGGAATTCCGTGAACTGAATGGCTTCAAGCTGCACAGCGGTTTCATCCAGTTTGCGCATAAAGTCCGTATCGTCCGCCAATGTTGCACCGCCCTGAGGTATCAATGCGGCCAAATTACGCAGACGCTGCAAACCTACTTTACGCGCTGCATTGCCAGTGGATCCGCCGCGCTCAAACTCCAACAGGTATTTGGCAACCTGCCAACCTTTGTTTTCTTCACCAACCACGTTGACCTTTGGCACTCGCACGTCGTCAAAGAAGACCTGATTCACTTCATGAGTGCCTGAGGCAAACAAAATAGGCTCAACCCGAATACCCGGGGTCGCCATGTCCAACAGCAAAAACGTAATGCCTTCTTGGGGCTTACCCTGGTCGTTGGTTCGCACCAACAAAAACATCTTGTTGGCATAGTGCGCATGGCTGGTCCAGATCTTGCTCCCGTTCAATCGGTAATGATCGCCGTCGGACTCTGCTTTCAATTTCAAACTGGCCAGATCCGAGCCCGAACCCGGCTCGGAGTAGCCCTGACACCAGTAATCTTCGCCAGAGAGAATTTTCGGCAAGTACTCTTCCTGTTGGGCTTTACTGCCACAGCCGATCAACATAGGCCCACACATGCCCAAACTCATCGGGGCAGTGTCTGGAGCACCGGCATAAGCTTTTTCGATTGACCAGATATACCGTTGCATCAGATCCCAGCCCGTGCCGCCGAATTCCTTGGGCCAGCTGGGCGCCACCCAACCTTGTTTGTAGAGGATTTTGTGCCAGGCAATGTTGTGTTCGTAATCCAGAAAAATACCCGGGCAAAAGCGCTGGGCATCACGCAATTCGTCGGTGAGGTTTGCATCCAAAAACGCCCTAACCTCCTGACGAAAATCTTCGTATTCACCGCCAAAACTGATATTCATTTCTTCCCCTTATTGCTCTCATCCGCCCTCGATTCGCGGCATGAAAAATACTTCGCTATCCGCTCTTAGCGGTTCCGCAAAAGCGTCCTGATAAATTTGCCCGTCAATGGCCACGGCGCTGCGCTCCAACAATTCTTGTATTGCCGGCCAGCGATCGATCAATACCAAGGTCAGCTCGCGAAAATTGTCGACGCACAATTGAATTTCTCGCTGCCCCTGAGCCACTTCCACCATGGGATTGGCCAACACAACCCTAACCATGCAGTCCTGGGTGACTAACAGCAAAAACCCCGCCAATTCGGCAGGGTTTTGCTGTGTAGTTGATGGGTTCCACCGGGATCAAAGGTTAATGCTTAGTCTTCAATCGCATCGAGCAGACGAGGCGGTGACATGGGCAGATCGGTAATCCGCTGTTCTAACGAACGAGAGACCGCGTTGGCGCATACCGCCAAAGGCGCAACGATTGGGGTTTCTCCCACACCGCGGACACCGAAGGGATGGCTGGGATTCGGCACTTCCACAATCTGGGTATCAATCATGGGTAGGTCTGACGCCACCGGGATCCGATAATCCAAGAACCCAGCGTTTTCCAGCACGCCGTTGTCGTCAAAAATGTACTCCTCGTTCAGCGCCCAGCCGATACCTTGAGCTGCTCCGCCCTGCAACTGGCCTTCCACGTAGGCAGGGTGAATCGCCTTACCGGCATCCTGAATGGCGGTATAGCTCAACACATCGACCTTGCCGGTTTCGCGATCCACGCGAATATCGCCAAAGTTCACGGAAAACGCCGCCCCGGCTCCTTGGGCATTCAAGGAAGCACGAGCGGTGATCGGACCACCGGTTTTGCCCGCCTTGCGCGCCAGTTCGGCCAGACTCATGGGCTTAACGTCCGCGTTGACGCCGGGGCCCGGCACCGCATGTCCGTCTTCCCATTCCACCTGATCTTCATCCAAGCCCCAGGTCATGGCCGCTCGGCGTTTGCAGTCAGCGATCACCGCTTCGCAGGCCTGGGTCACCGCCATGCCGGTGGCAAAGGTGGTGCGACTGCCGCCGGTTACGTTGCAAAACCCGGTGCTTTCGGTATCACCTACTTGGGCACGCACATCGTCGTAGTCCACGCCCAAGGTTTCAGCAGCCATCAGACACATTGACGCCCGAGAACCACCGATATCCGGGCTGCCTTCGATAATCATCACCGAGCCGTTTTCATTGATGTTCACCTCGGCGCTGGACTGCATGCCAACGTTAAACCAGAAGCCAACCGCCACGCCGCGTCCTGCGCCTTCAGGTACCGGCCGGGTGTAGTTGGGATGATTCTTGGCAGCCTGCAAACACGCCTTGAGTCCGATAGCAGGAAATTTCGGACCATAAGGTGCTTGAGTTCCTTCATCTGCCGCGTTCACCAGACGTAAATCGATGGGATCCATGTTCAGCAGCTGTGCAGCCTCGTCCAAGGCACACTCGAAGGCGTGCATGGCCTGAGGTGCGCCGGGAGCTCGGTAAGCCGCCACCTTGGGCTTGTTCACCAAGACATCAAAGGTCTCTACCAAAAAATTCTCGATTTCATAGGGAGCGTAAATCGACATGGCTCCGGGCATGTAGGGTGCACCGGCAAAGGCACCGGCCTCAAAGGCGATCCAAGATTGGGCCGCCGTGATGGTGCCGTCTTTGCGCACACCCACTTTAACTCGAGCCACGGTAGCAGAGCTGGGACCGGTGGCCCGGAAGACTTCTTCCCGGGACATGGTCATCTTCACCGGGCGACCGGATTTTTCTGACAGCAACGTTGCCAGAGGCTCCAGATAGACCACGGTTTTTCCGCCAAACCCGCCGCCAATTTCTGTAGCGACGAATTTCAGATCCGCCATGTTTTTGCCCAGCATCTTTGAGGTGGCTGCACGGTGTTCGAAGTGACCTTGAGTAGAGCACCAAACCGTGCCGCGACCGCGTTCATCAATGCTGGCAACACAGGCGTGGGGTTCAATGTAACCCTGGTGAGCCATGGGGCATTTGTATTCACGCTCGACCACTACGTCAGCAGCCAAAAAGCCTTCTTCCAAGTTGCCGCGCTCTAGCCGGCCAACGTTGGCAATATTCGACGGATGATCGGGCTTCTCTGGTAGTGCGGTGTAGTTGTCTTCATTCACCAACGTGGCATTGGGATCCATGGCTTTGACCACATCTAATACCGGCTCCAGCACTTCGTATTCCACCTTAATGGCATCCAGCGCCTGCTTAGCGAGCTGAGCAGTAGAAGCTGCAACCGCCGCAACCGCGTGACCGTGGTAGAGGACTTTAGAACGGGCCATGACGTTTTTGGCGATGTCGTCCATGGAACCACCGCCTTCGCCGCCGGCCTCGCCTTCCAATCGACCGCCCGGAAAATCGGCTCCAGAAATTGCTGCATAAACGCCGGGCATCGCTAAGGCGCCACTGACGTCAACGCTCTTGATACGAGCGTGGGCATGGGGACTACGCAGCACCTTGCCATGAATCATGTTGGGTAAGTTGATGTCAGCACCAAATTGAGCTCGCCCTGTTACTTTATCGAAGCCATCTGGGCGCACGGGTCGTGTACCAATTTGCTTATAGTCCACTGCTTCAGCCATCTTGAACCTCTCTCCAACGTTTCGTTATGTGTTGTTATTGTCATGAATCTATCACGATCTTTGGCGCGCTTGCAGGCCTAGGACAGGTGCAGCGGCAAAAATCTATCCGCCCCTATCTCAGCCCAAATTTCACCCCCAACCTCACCCCCAAAAACCCTAGCTTGGACGAGTGACAAAGCGCGTGGTCGCTGACCAGTGTTCACCCGGCGCCAGTTCTCTCAACCCGCTCTGGGCGTCGAAGGAGGACAGGTTCAAAGCCCCTGGCAAATGGCTGATGGGTTCGATGCATATAAACTCTTCACCGGTTGGGGCATAAACCACCCAGTGGGGCAGGCTTGAATCTGGCTCAATGCTCAGTGACCAGGGTTGGTTGGGCCAAGCAATGCTGGCCGGGCCGCTGCGCCAGACATAGACATCGTCCAAGTGCCGCTGGGTCCATGGTCTAGCTGCCAGGGGGTTATGCTGGACAGCTGATTGCTGGTCTTGAAGCTCCCGGGCCCCTGAGACTGGTATGCCAAAAGCATCCAAAAACTGAGCATCCAAAAACTTGGGATCCAGAGACATCGCCCCAGCGCACTGAAGCTGGACATCGGTATCTGCCGTGATGGGAAAATGTGGATGCCAGCCTAGACCCACCGGCATCGGCGAAGACGCCAGGTTGCACACCCTTGCGCTCACAGTCAGGGCATCGTCATCCAGCGTAAAAGACTGCTCTACCGAAAACGCCCAAGGCCAGCCGGTAACCTGGGACATTCGTTCATCGTGATCAAACCACAGGATGCATGACCGAGGCGTTTCCTCCCTAAGCTGCCACGAACACTCCCAGCCAAAACCGTGCAGGGTATGAGGCTCTGGTAAAAAATTCGGCGCAAGCTGTATCTGGCGACCTTGGTATACAAAGCGCCCATGCGCCACCCGGCTGCAAAAGGGCACCATGGCAAAACTGGCCAGTTGGGGCGGCAGCGTTCCCGGCACCATCAGCGTTTGGGATCCACGCTCCAGAGTTAGGATTCCCCCACCCTGCAGGCTGATGACAGTGGACCAATCCTGCCAGCTCAGATGGATCATTGAAGCGTCTAGCGCCAATGCCTACTTCATTTTGTAACGAATGGGCAAACTCTTGAGCCCGCCCACAAAGACTGCCTGGGTGTACTGGGGCTCTCCGGCCAACTCTATATGGTCTACCCGCTGCAGCAGTTTGCGAAACAGCGAACTCATCTCCATGCGTGCTAGGTGCTGACCCAAACACACATGACCACCAAAGCCGAAGGCAATTTGCTTACTTTCTTTGCGATCAATGCGGAATTCGTTGGGCTGGGTATACACCGCTTCGTCACGGTTTGCGGATGGGTACCACAAAATCATCGACTCGCCAGCTTTGATTTTTTGTCCGCCAATTTCTGTGTCTGCCGTGGCGGTGCGCATAAAGTGGCGAACCGGCGACACCCAGCGGATCATTTCATCAATCGCTGTGGGCATCAGTCCTTCCGGGTCCTCCCGGAAGGCCGCCATTTGTTCAGGGTTGTTCATCAGTGCCAGCAAGCCTCCTGCCGTAGACGCACTGGTGGTGTCGTGACCTGCGGTAGCAATGATCATGTAATAGCCGTTGGCTTCCAGATCTGGGATTTGCTCGCCGTCAATCTCAGCGTTGGCAATGATGGTCGCCAAATCATCCTGAGGTTCTGCCCGTCGAGCCTCGGTCAGCTTGGCAAAGTAGTCTTCAAAATCTTTGACCACATTCAAAAATTCAGCGGGCTCAAACGAACGAGTGACGTCGGGATCGGTGCTGCCAAATAGCTCCTGGGTGAGCTTGAGCATCAGGGGCTCGTCTTCTTCCGGCACCCCAAAAATGCTCATAATCACCCGCAGCGGATACCAAATCGCCACGTCTTTGACAAAATCGCACTCGCCACCCATGTCCGCCATGCGATCGATATAAAGATCTGCCAGTTCATCCACCCGCTGCTGCAGCTTGCGCAGGTTGCTGCCCATGAACCAGCCCTGGGTGAGCATGCGGTATTTCATGTGATCCGGGTCATCCATTTGCACCAGACTGCGAACCAGGTGCTTGCGCCCGGTCATTTGCTGCACAACCTGTTCCATAACCTCCAGGCTCAAGGTGGGTCTTGGGTCGTTAATGAACAGGCTCTTCTGGCCCTCGATTTCTTTAATGTCGTTATAGCGAGTGATGTTCCAGAACGGTTGGTAACCCTCTGGGGACAAGTATTTGATCGGGGCGTTTTGCCGCAGCCAAGCAAACTGCTGGTGCACCCATTCTTCGCTGGCCCAGTTAGATGCGTCCACCAGCCCATTGTCTAGACCCGGTGATTGTGTGAAAACTTCCATGCTTTTCTCCCCTTTCGATAAGTAGAACTTAACCCGAGATTCACCTGTCTTTATACTACCGTTTTCCATCTGGGAACCAGCAGCCAAGTGATCTACTCCGAACGCCTCTTCTCTCTTGGCTCTCTCACCTTCGGCTGGACTCACGATCTAGTCTACGACTGCGGACAACCCTATTTGGAACGCTGGATTCTCTGGCTCGGCTTTACCATTCGCCTGCACAAATTCCACAAGGGAGATGACGACCGCGCCTATCACGACCATCCCTGGTGGTTTGTCACCTTTCCTTTTGAGCCCTATCTGGAAAAAACCCCAGATGCACCTCAAACCCTGGTCAAGGCACTGCGGCCGCATTTTCGACCAGCATCGCACCAACATATTGTCCAGCTGGTAGACGATCGTCCGGTATGGACGGCCATCATCACCGGCAGCAAAACCAGCGACTGGGGGTTTTGGCATAACGGCGAGTACACCCCCCACGAAGAGTGGCTAGCGGATCGCGAAGCTCAAAGCGCCCAACCCTAGTTGCCAGCGGCGGCCAGGCACTGCCTGAAAATCTCAGCGCGTTTCGACTGGCGTTGAGGATAGGCTTTGGCTGAAGCCCGCTTTTACCTCACGCTCTAGACCGAGATCTCGGCTTGCCCCTGTCGATAATTGATGGCCATCAATGACGCTGCCAGCAGCGCTCCTAACATCCGGGTAAGCCCAGACGGATAAACCAGCAATGCTGCGGACAGCAAGGCAGCCAACTGCAACGCTGCCGATACCGATGCAAACAAATACCGCTGCATCACCATCATCAGCATAAGCAGCAACAGGCCGGTGACCGCGGCTGACACCAACACACCCGTCCATCCATATTCCGCGGACAGCAGCAGTGGCGAGAACGCCATCATCAAGGGAATAACGAACAAGCCGCTGGCCAGTTTCACCGCCTCCACCGCCGAGCCCATGGGAGAGGCTCCGGCTACCCCAGCGCCGGCAAAGGCCGCCAGAGCGATGGGCGGGGTAACGTTAGAGCTTTGGGCCAACCAAAAAATAATCATGTGGGCGGTAATTAGGGCCAATCCCAGCTCCTGTAAGGCTGGGCCCGTCATCACCGCCAGCACTATGTAGGCAGCCGTGGCCGGTAAACCCATGCCTAACACCAGTGCGGCTAAGGCCACCAGCACCAGAGCCAACCACAGCTGACCACCACTCAAGGCCACCACCGACTCGGTAAATTGCAGGCCAATACCGGTTTGACCAATGGTGCCTACCACCACGCCGGCCACTGCACAGGCCACAGAAATGGATACCGCCAACATGGCGCCCTGACGCAGGCCGTCAATGAGTTGGGTAAAACCGATACGAGTATGGGCGCGTAGCAGGCTAGCCAGCAGCACCGCAGCACTGCCTGCCACCCCCACCAAAACCGGCGAGTAGTTCCAGAGCAAAAGCGCGGTGATCAACGCTAGGGGCAACAAAAAATGCAGCCCCTCTACCAGCACCCGCCAAGCACCGGTTTGGCCTTGCATGCCCTTAAATCCGCCCTTCACCGCCAGAATGTGCACGTACAGCAAGACGGACAAGAAATAGAGCAACGCCGGCACTAGAGCCATCCAGACGATGTCGCCATAGGAGGTTTTGGTATATTCCGCCATGACAAAAGCGCCAGCACCCATAATCGGCGGCATGATTTGCCCGCCAGTGGATGCCGCTGCCTCAATACCGGCGGCTTCCTCAGGCTTGTAGCCCAACTCTTTCATCATAGGAATGGTCAGGGACCCGGTGGTCACCGTATTCGCAATGGCGCTGCCGGAAATTGACCCCATGGCGGCAGAGGCGAGAACCGAGGCTTTGGCCGGACCACCGCGAAAGCGGCCTGCGGCGGCAAAAGACAAATCGATTAAGAACTTACCCGCGCCGGTTACCTGCAGAAAAGCACCAAACAGCACAAAGCTGAATACGGCACCAGCGGCGATACCCAGTGGCGCCCCAAACAAACCCGCCCCGGTAAAAACCTGAAAGCGAATGATGCGCTCGAAGCTAAAGCCCTTGGTTGCCAGCACGTCCGGCAGCACGTTGCCAAAAGCCGCATAGAGCAGAAAAACCAGCCCTACCCACATCATCACCGAGCCCACCGCGCGACGGGCCATTTCTAAGGTTGCGATCAGCAGCACCAGACCCGCGGCAAAATCCGCTGGCTGCAAACCGTTAAGCAAGTGCTCAATGGATTGATAGTCAAAACTGAGAATGCGTTGCACGGCCCAAAGGACCGCCAGAATAGCCACGGCATCCATCAGCCTGAGCACCAGATTGCGCCGAGAGATGGGATAGACCAAAAACCCCAGCACCAAGACCCAAGCCAGGTGAATGGGGCGAAAGTAAGTGGCGGGCTGCTGGCCCAGAATACTCTCCAGCGGCAGGCTGCCCACAGGCAGAAAGCCCACCAACGGCTGCCAAAGCTGGAACAGCGACAGGGTCACCGCCACCCAGGTAGCCGCCACCATGGCGCCCTTGGACCACAGTCCTTGAGAAGTCGGCTGGTTCGACATGGGCTAAGGCACCACCGAAACCTGATCCACCGCCAAGCAATCCGCGTCGGGATTGCGCAGATATCGCTGGGTGCCCGGATGCAGGGGCACCGCCGCAAGTTGATGAATGTTGGCTAGCGTCATGTCTTTGACCACCGGTGAGATCCCCAGCAGCCGCTTATGTCCTGCGTACACCGAGCAGGTCAGCGCAAAGGCTAGATCCTCAGGCATGGAGGCGTGGACCACCACCGCACTCCAGATTCCTAGCGCCTGCCGAGGCTCATCCACACCGGTATAGGTACCTGCCGGGATGGTGTAGCCGGAATAAGCTGGGTATTGGGCCGTGATGGCTGAAAGCTCTTGGGGGCTAAGGGAGATAATCTGGATATCCCGAGTTACCGACAATTCGGTTACCGCAGCGATACCCAAACCACCGACCACGAAACCCGCATCTAGGGTGCCATCCTTGAGTCCAGAGGTTGTCTCGCCAAAACTCAGATACCGGGGTGCGATATCTGCCAGGCTAAGCCCCAAACCTTGGAGGACGTTGGTGGCGGCAACCGCGGTACCGGATCCTTGCGCCCCTATGGCCACCCGTTTACCTACCAGATCACCGATGGCGTCAATGCCACTGCTGCGCAGACTCAAAATGTGCACGATATTCGGATAGGCCGTGAACAACACGCGCAGGGGCAAAGGTTCTGGAAACCGCCCGGTGCCCGCATAGGCGCTGCTGACCACATCGGCCATGGCAATACCCAGGTCGCTTTCGCCTCGGGCGACTTGGATGACATTGGTTACTGAGCCCCCGGTGACCTCCGCCTTGGCATTCACCCCGGGCAGGGTTTGCGACCACAGCGAAGCCATGCCGCCGCCAAAGGGGTAATAAAGACCGGCTGGGCCGCCGGTGGCGATAGCTAGGGTGCGCGGACTTTCGCTACACGACAGTAGCAGCCAAGGAACCAGCAGATAGAGGATGGAGCGCATCCAAGATATGTACATGAGCCTAGCCTAACAGCACAGACTGCCTGGCCAAAAGGCTCATGTGATATACAGCCACAACCGCTCGTGAACATAAAAAATAGCGATTTTAAGAAAGAACTCGACGCCGCCGATCAGCAACGCCGTATCGACTTGGCCGGTCACTCCATAGGCAATCCCGGCGGTAGTTAAGGTAGCCACTACCCGCCAGGAAAAAGCCTTGAGCAGACTGTGCCAGCGGGACGCCCCCACGGCTCTGCCATCCGAGTCGGTAACAGCGGTCATATCAGCTCTAACAGCTTGTCTACACACTGCTGGACGGTTAACTCACTGGTATCCAGGATCAGATCAGCGCTTTCTGGCGTCTGATAGGGCGAGTCGATGCCGGTAAAGTGCGGCAGTTCGCCCCGGCGGGCTTTTTTGTACAAGCCTTTGGGATCTCTGGATTCGGCCACTTCCAAAGAAACGTCGAGGAACACTTCGGCAAATTCGCCCGGAGCAAACAACGCCCTGGCCATATCCCGCTCGGATCTAAAGGGTGAAATAAATGCCGTGATCACCACCAAGCCTGCGTCTGCCATGAGCTTGGCCACTTCCGCAGTGCGGCGAATGTTCTCAACCCGATCCGCATCGGTAAAACCCAGGTCCTTATTTAAGCCGCTGCGAATGTTGTCCCCATCCAGGATGTAGCTGTGGATTCCCATGCCATGCAGCCTGCGCTCCAGGGCATCTGCCACCGTGGACTTACCTGATCCGCTTAATCCTGTCAGCCAGATCACCTTACCGGCATGCCCCATCAAATCGGACCGGCTGCGAGCATCAATGGTGGAAGCAGTGGGGTGTAAATTCTGGGCTCGGCGCAAACCAAAGTTGATCATGCCGGCGCCAACGGTGGCCTTGGTATAGCGGTCTACCAAGATGAAGGAGCCAAGATCTCGGCACTCTTGATAGGCCGCAAAGGGAATTGCCTCATCCAGACTCAACGTCACCCGGCCAATGTCGTTTAGCTCCAGACTTCGGCTCGGCATTTGTTCGAGGGTATTCACATTGACCTTGTGCTTAATCTCCGTCACCGAGGCGCCAATGCGGGTGGCTCCCAGCATCAACTCGTAGCTGCGGCCCACATAGCCCGCTTCCGTATCCATCCACACGAGGGATGCGTCGAACTGATCCGATATCTCGCCGGGTGCTTCGGCGGCTACCAGCACATCGCCACGAGATACGTCCACCTCTCGATCCAAAGTCAGCGTGACGCTTTGCTGAGGCAAGGCCCTAGGCAGAGATTGGTCAAACAGCAGCACCTCGCGAACCACCGCTTGGGATCCGCTGGGCATTACCTGAATGGTGTCTCCGGGAGCGATAGAACCCGCCGATACGGTACCGGCATAACCGCGAAAATCCGCGTTGGGCCTGTTCACCCACTGCACGGGCATGCGAAAAGGACTGGTGGTGCTTTGCTGGGCAATGGGTGCGGTTTCTAGTTTTCCCAATAGCGTGGGCCCGGCGTACCAGGGCGTTTGTCTAGAACGCTCAATGACGTTATCGCCCTGAAGTGCGGACAACGGGATCGGAGTAATGCTGTCAAAGCTCAAGTTAGCAGCAAAGTCCTGATACTCGGCGACAATGCGCTCGAAGACGTCTTGTTGATAATCAACCAAATCCATTTTGTTGATGGCTAGCACCACATGGGGAATGCCCAGCAACGAAGTCAAAAAGGAGTGGCGGCGGGTTTGAGTCAACACGCCCTGGGATGCATCCACCAGGATCACCGCTACATCAGCGGTGGAAGCGCCTGTGACCATGTTGCGTGTGTATTGTTCGTGGCCCGGTGTGTCAGCCACGATGAATTTACGTCGATCGGTGCCAAAAAATCGGTAGGCCACATCAATGGTGATGCCCTGCTCTCGCTCGGCGGCCAAACCATCCACCAACAAGGCAAAGTCGATGTCCCCGCCCTGGGTGCCCTGCTTCTTGGAGTCTTTTTGCAAAGCCGCCACCTGATCCTCAAAAATCAGCTGTGCTTCATAAAGCATGCGACCAATCAAGGTGCTCTTGCCGTCGTCTACGCTACCGCAGGTGATAAAACGCAGCAGTTCCAGCTCGTTTTGTTGATTGAGGTAGGCGTTGACCTCTGCCGCTGTGTTCAGCTCATTAGCGCTCATCAGAAATACCCTTCCTGTTTTTTCTTCTCCATGGAGCCCGAAGAGTCGGAATCGATAGCCCGACCCTGACGCTCACTGGTGCGGCTGTTGAGCAACTCGAGCACGATGGACGACAAATCATCGGCGTCTGACTCCACCGCACCTGTTAAGGGGTAGCAGCCTAAGGTTCGAAAGCGCACGCGTTTTATCTGCACGGTTTCCTCCGCGCCAACAGGTAAACGATCGTCGTCCACCATGATCCACATGCCATCCTTAGCCACCACCGGCCGCTCTGCAGCAAAGGACAGGGGCACGATGGGAATTTGTTCCCGATAGATGTACTGCCAAATATCCAGTTCCGTCCAATTGGACAGCGGGAACACCCGAATGCTCTCGCCAGGATTTTTCTGTCCGTTGTACAGGCGCCAAAGTTCAGGCCGCTGATTCTTGGGATCCCAACGATGGGCCGGGTTGCGGAAGGAAAAAATACGCTCCTTGGCACGACTTTTTTCTTCATCGCGCCGGGCACCGCCGAAGGCCACATCGAAGCCATGTTCATCCAAAGCCTGCTTCAGACCCTGAGTTTTCATCACGTCCGTATGAATGGCGCTGCCATGATCAAAGGGATTGATGTTCTTCGCGGCGCCTTCGGGATTGATGTGCACGATCAATTCCATGCCGCTTTCCCGGGCCATGTAATCCCTAAAGTCGTACATGGCTTGGAATTTCCAGCGGGTATCCACATGCATTAACGGGAACGGCGGCGGACTGGGATAAAAAGCTTTGCGCGCCAAATGCAGCATGACCGAGCTGTCCTTGCCCACGCTGTAGAGCATCACTGGGTTTTCCGCTTGGGCCACCACCTCGCGCATGATGTGAATGCTCTCGGCTTCCAGCCGATCTAAATGCGAAAGCCCAGCAGCAGAGTCAGAGCCAGCGGCTTTGCGCGCGCCCGTCATGCTGCGTTGGCTGAGCACACCCGCGCCGGAATCTGCCTTAGGCTGGTGGTATGCGGGCAAGGCCAATTGAATGCGCCCACCCCCGGGCAAATGGATTTCGTGTTTGCCCTGGATCACAAGCCAGTGACGGCAAAGCACCAGCGCTTCTCCTTGAGGCCAGACAAAAGCCTGGGTTTGCGGATCAATCAACTGATCCAGGCTGTGGATCAGAGTCTGTAAACGAGCATCCACGCCTTCGTCCCCAGGTGGCGTGCATACCCAGCGGCGTCCCATGCGACCGTCATTGACGGCGCACACGGTGACGTTTTCCGCAGCGGACATCTGCAAAATCAAACTGGGGTTGCGTTTGCGTTTGGCATCGCTCTGGAATTGGTTGACGACTGCAGTCTTCAAGAGACGGCCATCTTCATCCCGCAGCTCGTCGTGGCTCAGGGCGCTGGGCAGCTCGCCAAGACTTTCTAAGAGCCGCTCAGTGGAGCGCTGGGATTGCTGCACTCCCGCTTCAGTAAGCAGGCCGTGAACGCGCTTGACGTCCCAGACCCCACCGGCTTGCTGCATTTGGCTGATCAACGTCGAGGTATCGATCACACTGACTTCCAATATTGTCGAAAAATGCAGTATGCCGTATTTGTCGTCGATTTATTTGGGGTTTATAGACTTTTTTGCTATTTACTATTCACATTTGTCATTTTGCGACAAATCAATAGCCCGCCACATAACCCTCTTTGCGGTGGTCAGACCCACCCACATAACCAGATTCCAGGGCCTGAATCAGCTGCGCGCCGCCAAAGACACTCTCTAATGGCTCAAAGCGCACGTCATGTCCCCGGGCCTTCAGCCCATCAAACACACTTTGCGGCAATCCTTCTTCTAGCCCAACGGTAAGATCCGGATACACATGCCAGCGCGGCGCATCGCTGGCTTCTTGGGGATTTTGTCCGTAATCGAAAATACGGCTCACCATTTGCACATGCCCCTGATGC
>JAYOSS010000003.1:0-24972 GCA_038139355.1 Gammaproteobacteria bacterium | reverse complement strand
GCCTTTTACCGGGCCCGACGCAATTCGGGTGCTGGGGATCCAACGAGAATCCTGAACCACGGTTTTGCATGGAAATGCCGGTTTCTGGAATCACGATACCGGACCCAAATGCGCGGAAGTTGGACTGAATAAACGACACCATCATGCCCTGCTCGTCCGCCGTGGTGAGATAAACCGTGTCGTGGCCTACCGGCAGAGATACCGGCGGCAATGCCGCTGCCGTGGGCCCAATGCTATTGGCAGCCCGCGCCAAGGACCCGGGCTCTAACAGCGCTTCTGGCGACAACACCATGGCATCGGCGTCGGCAAAATGTTCGTTAGCCGCATGCACGGCGATTTTCATGGCTTCGATCTGTTGATGAATGCTGTCAACGGAATCCAGCTCGTGCAACGGCAAACTGCCCAGAATGCCCAAGGCAATTTGGGCCGCCAAACCCTGGCCGTTGGGGGGAATTTCGTGCAGCTCTACACCGTGATACGCCTGCCGAGTGGGGGTTACCCAGTCGCAACGATGGGCATCCAAATCAGCCAGAGTGAGAGCGCCGCCCGCTGACGCGCTAGCAGCGGCCATGGCCTGGGCCAATTCACCCCGATAAAACGCTTCGCCTTGGGTATCGCGAATCAACCGCAAACTGCCAGCCATATCCGGTCGCTTAAAACGCTCCCCGGCCTTGGGCGCTGGTCCAAAATGCGCATACCAATCCGGATAATCGTCGTAATAGTGTTCAAGCATCTGCCAATAAAAGGCGCTTTTAGGCCCCACTAAGAAGCCCTGCTCAGCGTAGTGAATGGCCGACTCGAACAGCTCAGCAAAAGGCAATCTGCCGTAACGCTGACTCAAGGCCACCCAACTGGAAACCGCTCCGGGCACGGTAACGCTATCCCAGCCCAGTTCGGGCATGCGCGACAAACCGGCAAATCGCTCAAGGTTCCAACCCATGGGCGCCCGCCCGGAGGCGTTTAGACCCACCACTTCCTGGCCGTCCCACAGCAAGCAAAAGGCGTCGCTACCCAGACCATTGTTATTTGGTTCCACCACCGTCAACGTGATAGCCGCTGCCAATGCCGCATCGATGGCGTTGCCACCGGCGCGCAAAGCCCGAATACCTGCTTCGGTGGCCAGGGGCTGAGAGGTTGCGACCAAATTGTCCGCCGCAACCGGGGACCGAGCTGATGGATAGTCTTGTTTGGGGTTGTACAACGGGGATTCCTCACGATACTGATAACGAAAGCGTCCATCTTGAACCATGTTGCCACCAGAATCTGCCACCAGACTGAAACCGGGTCGATAAAAGACACCCGTCGTCCCACTAGGCACAAGCGGCGATGTTTGAGAACCTTGCCTAGCCCTGACAGCCTGAGTAAGCCTCGTGAGTTATCCCCTGAATCCCGAATTGCAAGACCAGGCCCAGCGTCTGGTGGCACAAATGACCCTGGCCGAAAAAGTCGATTTTTGCTCCGGCAAAGATTTTTGGCATTTGCCCGGCCTAGAGCGCCTCGACATACCCAGCATCATGGTCACGGATGGCCCCCACGGTTTGCGTAAGCAAGGTCAAAACGCAGACCACTTGGGAGCCCACAAAAGCATTCCCGCCACCTGCTTTCCTACCGCTTCCGCCCTAGCCAGTTCTTGGGATGTAGAGCTGATGCAGCGCATTGGCGAAAGTCTGGGGCAAACTTGCGTCGATGAGGACGTCAGCGTGGTGCTGGGACCCGGCATGAACATCAAGCGCAGCCCGTTGTGCGGTCGTAACTTCGAGTACTTTTCTGAAGACCCCTTACTCAGCGGCCATATCGCCGCCGCCCTGGTCAACGGCATTCAGTCCCAGGGCGTTGGCGCATGCCTAAAGCACTTTGCGGTAAACAACCAAGAACTGGGCCGCATGTACATGGACGCCATCGTCGACGATCGAGCCCTGCGAGAAATTTATCTGCGCGGTTTCGAAATTGCGGTCAAAACCGCCAAGCCATGGACGGTGATGTGCGCCTACAACCGTCTCAATGGTGTCTACTGCAGCGAAAATGCCTGGCTGCTAAATACCGTCCTGCGGCAGGAATGGGGATTCGACGGCGCAGTGATGACGGATTGGGGCGCCGCCAACGACCGCCCCGCGGGAATCGAAGCCGGTTTGGATTTAGAAATGCCCGGCAGTGGCGGCGTCAACGATGCCCTCGTCGCCCGGGCCATCACCGCAGGATCCCTAGACGAGTCCATTTTAGACAGAGCCATAACCCGTAACATCGCCCTAAGCTTGTCCAGCCAGCAACGGCAAAAACCAGCCGGGGCGCTGGACCTGGATAGTCAGCACGCACTGGCGCGATCCGCAGCGGCCCAGTCCTGCGTGCTGCTCAAAAACACAGACGATTTGCTGCCGCTGAACCCCAATGCCCGGGTCGCGCTGATCGGCGCCTTTGCCAAAAAACCGCGATTCCAAGGCGCTGGTAGTTCTCAAGTCAGACCCACCCGAGTAGAGACACTTTTTGAAGCCCTAAGCGAGCGGGTGCCCAACCTGACCTATGCGCCGGGCTACGACCCAGTATTCAGCGCCATGGATGCTGAACTCATTGACCAAGCTACAAGTCAGGCTGCAGCTTCGGATTTAGCCATTGTCTATGTGGGACTGCCCGGCATTTACGAGTCCGAAGGCTTTGACCGCACTCACTTAGACATGCCGGAGCAACATAACGCCCTAGTTAGCGCTGTTTGCGCCGCCAATCCAAACACCGTCGTGGTGCTGGCCAATGGCGCGCCAGTGACCATGCCGTGGATTGATGAAGCCGCCAGCGTTGTCGAAGGCTACCTTGGCGGCCAAGCAAGCGGCGGCGGCATTGCCGATGTATTGCTGGGCGACCACAACCCCAGCGGCAAGCTGGCCGAGACCTTCCCGCTCTCCCTAGACGACGTTTCGTGCACCAAGTTTTTCCCCGGCGCAAACCGTCAAATGCAATATCGAGAAGGCGTGTACATCGGTTACCGCTTCGTGGATACCGCCCAACGTCCAGTGCTCTTCCCCTTCGGTCACGGCCTGAGCTACACGTCTTTTGAGTATCTAACTGTGGATGCCAACAATGACTCGGTCACCGTCCAAGGCTCGCTGAACCTCCAGATCACTTTGCGCAATGCAGGGACCAGGGCTGGCGCGGAAGTGATTCAGGTGTATCGGGACGGTGCATCTAGCGCGACCCATCAACCGAAGCAACAGCTGTGCGCCTTTGCCAAGGTGATGCTGCAAGTCGGAGAAACACAAACCGTGGACATTCCCATTGATACGGACAACTTTCGCACCTTCGATCACGGAGCCCAACAGTGGGTGCTGGAAGCAGGGCCGGTAAAACTGCGAGTGGGAAGTTCCAGCCGGGATATCCGGCTAATCCACACGATCAACGTCGTGTCGAATCAGGTGTTGAGTGACGTGGCCAAATCCACTGGGGCTCCGGAGTTTGCACCGGCAGATATACCACCAGGACAAGCCCAACCGATCCAAGTGTCGGACGAACTGTTTGGCAAGATGCTCAACGCAGCGCCGCCCCAGGGCGAGCCTATCCGGCCATTCCATCGCAATTCGTCCCTAGCAGAAATCGGCTCCACTTGGCTCGGCCGCAAAATTAAAGACAAGGCCATGGCGGGGTTCTTAGGCGGCATGGGCTTGGAAAAAGCCGACCCCACCACGCGCAAGATGTTCGAGGAGATGGCCAATCACATGCCGTTGCGGGCCATCGTGCTGTTTCAGCAGGGTAAAACCAGCTTTGGGCAAATAGACGGTTTGTTAGCCCTGCTCAACGGCCGCGTTTTTCTCGGTATCCGCTTGTTGCTGGCAGAGCGGCGGCGACGGCAGCAATCGCAAAACCCTAAAACAAAGGCCTAATCGACTCAGAGATAAGACAACAGTTTTTGATAGCGCACCCGACGCTCAGAATGAGGATATTCCTGGATCAGATTTAGCCCCAAGCGAAGCAATTGGGCGGAATACACATCCGCCGCGATCAAGTCATCAATAACGTCCAAAGCCTGTTCCGGCTCACCCACTGAATTCAGCGCCACTGCATAGATGTAGCCGCCACCCGACTGGGGTTGTTGCTGGTGCCCTTGGGCCAACAGCTCAATGGCCATGGACACATCACCTTGACGCACATGCCACAGCGCCATGGCTACCCGCACCTGTCCCGTCTGAGGAGAGAGCTCCATGGCCCGTTGCAGCAGCTTGCCAGCCTTGGCATCCCGATTGGTGGCCCGGTACAAATCCGCCAAATTCACCATGGCTGGCACCCAACTGGGATTGCGCTGCAACGCCAGGGTCAGGTCTGCCTCGGCCGCCTCTCGGTCCCCCCGGGCCCCATGCACTAAGGCACGATTCGTCAGGGCTTCAGCGCGATCTGCGTTGGCGGCCAAATAGGATAGGTACTCCTCCAAGGATTGATCCAGCCTGGCCCGGGCCACTGCAGTCATTTGCCCGTAGGCCGGTAGCAAGGCAGTGATCGCCGCAAAGCGTATGGCGCGCAGGGGGTCGTCCAACAGTGGCACTATGGATGGCCAAACTTGGGCGGCTGCGTTGGCAAGACCACGCAAGGCACCCAGCCGTATCAGGGGCTGAGGGTTTTCCAGGGCCCCCACCAGTACTGGGGATGGTGGATAGGCCGTCATCAGACTCAGCGCCGTAGCCTGAACGATGCCTGCACCCTCGGCGTTACCCGCCAAGGCTTTCAAGGGTTGTTGCGCGCGCCGCTTACCGCCCCGTGCGGATGCGATCACCGATGCGAAGTGTTCCTCAGGCCCAACGCCTAAATCCCGGAGCCGCTGCGCTGCCCAACCCGCATCTCGATCCTGATGGCATCCCGTACAGGCGTTTGGTGTCTCTAGCGCCACAGACAGGTCCGGGCGAGGAATGCGGAAACTGTGATCACGGCGGTCGTCGATACCCATATAGGTCCGCACCACCATATGACAATCCACACAGGCAGTGCCGGTGGCACCCTGGGACGCCTGACCGCTATGAAAATGATGCTCTGGCGAATCATAGACTTTGGCCCGTAATCCCGGGAAACGATCAGCGCCACCGGGACTGTGGCAGGCCGTGCAAACCTCATTGCCAGAGCGCTGAAGCTGCCCAGTATGAGGATCATGACAATCACCGCAGGTCACCCCGGCACTGTGCATTTTGCTTTGCAGGAAGGACCCGTAAACAAAGACCTCATCCAGAATTTGACCGTCGGAAAAATACAGCCCGTCGTCCAGCAGGGCTGGCGAGTAGAAATCGAGGTAGTGCTTGCCCGGCTGAAACCCCTCAGCGATCTGAGTGCGTCGGCTATGACATGACGCGCACAGATCCATCCGCTGTCTGGGATCTGCTAACGACACCACCGGAAACTGACTCGGCTGCTGGCTATGCGCCAACCCTGGGCCGTGACAGGCCTCGCACCCCACGCCAGTTTCCGCAAAGGTTGTGTCATAGGCATTGGCGTCTGGGTCAAAGCGTTTTTGCACTTGGGTGGCATGACAGTCTGCGCACATATGGTTCCAGTTTTGGCCCGACCCGGCCCAATGCAGCACATCCTCTGGCTTGCCTAGGCTTGTGGGTTGAAGGTGATACCACCGCTGACCATCCCCCCGGTTATCCCACACCACCGGCAGAGCTTGCAGTCGGCCGTTACCCAGATCCGTTAAGTACTGCTGCAACGGTGAAACGCCGAAGGTATAGGCTACTCGAAAGCCCTGCAGGGATCCGTCATCGCTATCCAGCGTGATGGTGTAGTTCCCCTGGGCTTGGTGAAAGGTAATGCTCTGTCCAGCCAGCGTCAGAGGTGAGGCGGCAAAATCGCCAACAACGCTCTGCTCATTGGGTAACGCCCTGGCCATGGCGTGATGGGACTGCTGCCAGTGCTGAAACGCCTGTTGATGACAATTGCCGCAAATGCTGGAACCCGCATAACCAGCAGCGTGCTCGACTGACGAAGGATCTAGGGATGAAGGTGAGGAGAGGGACGGTATCGTGGCCCCTTGTTGGGCGCTTTCTGGGGAGCGATCACAACCCCCAAGAGCCGCGATGCAAAGCAGAATGATGAGCAGACAACGCAACCAGCCGCGACGCGGCGCTATGTTGCTCGCTAAGCTCATTCAACAAAAATGCAACAAAAATGAAAGGGGGAGAACCTGACTGGCTCTCCCCGCTTGGGGTCTTGACCAAAGACCGCAGGTCTAGTTGCCGTAATGGGCCGCCAGCGCCGCGATTTCTTCATTGGTAAGGTTCTGTGCTTGGATCGCCATGATCGCATTCTCACGCGTACCATCGCGATAGGCTACCAGCTGCTTGCGCAGATAAGCTTCCCATTGACCATTCAGGTTGGGGTACATGGGCGCAATCGCCTTGCCCTTGGTACCGTGGCAGGCCACGCAGCCTTTCTCCGCCGCTAGCGCCGCACCATCAATATCATGGCCGCCGCAAGCCCCAAGGAGACCCACACTGACTACAACAGCGCCTTTCAGGAGTGCTTTTTTCATGCTCATGTCTATCTCCTAGTTCGCTTGCTTGCTGAAGTATTCGGCCAACAGGTCGATCTCTTCATCGGTCAACAGCACGGCCTGAGCATTCATCTGATTACCCGGCTCTTGCCCATCGCGAAAGTACTTCAGACGACTGACCAAATACGGAGCGTTCTGCCCCGCTAGATTAGGGTAACGGGCTGCGCCGGACTTACCGTCGTATCCATGACACGTAACGCAATGATGTTTAAAAGCTGCGTCTTCACCCGCATCCGCTGCTAGCGCTGTGGAGCTAATCAGTCCTCCTAGCAACATGGCGCAGAAGCTGGCAGCAACCCGAATACCAAATACTTTTCTGAGCATTTCGCGTTTTCCTTTAACCGCTGATTTTATAGGCGCTTATTTCCGGCGCATCCCTATGCGACTCCTCGCTCCGGCTTAAATCCAACACGTAACGATGAGGATAAGACATAGGCTGAAAGCCCTGCTCTTCCTCATGGGTGAGTAGAGAAAAACCTTGATGCTCGAAGAAGCTGGTCGAAAATCGTTCTGCCCGCACAAACAGGCCAGCAAATTTCTCCCGTTTCGCCCGACGAGTTAATTCGTCAAGCAACATACCCCCGATGCCACGGCCCTGCGCTTTCGCGCTTACAAACAAACCGTGCAAGAGAACCGCGCTGGCCTCTCCCCCCGCCGCACCGTCCAAATCGCCTGAAACGTGTTCCAAACGCAACGGACAGCTGGGTTGCCAAACAGCGATGCCCAAACAAGCGTGCGCTTTATAACACAAGAGAAATTCAAAATCTTGAAGATCCAGCGCCCGATACTGCAGGGGCACCATAGCCAATCGTTTCAGTCGGGCGGTGGTGGGCCAGCTTTGCACCGACGCCGCGATCACCGCGTTAATGCGGGGTAAATCCACCACCGATAAATCGTTTTCCCAGACCAGGGACAATCCCGCTTCTTTGAGTTTCATCTCAGCTTTGGAAAAAGAAGCGCTCGCCCCAAGGGGAGGAGGAGGGGCGAGGCGAGCGCTTGAGGGACCGACTTCATTGTGTGCCTTTGGGGCATCTCTGTACCGACTTAGGATCTGCCTGCCCTGCAGGAAGTTTCTGAAGCAATGCGTAGTCTTCGGGGAGTTATCTTCATGACACCGAGCCGCATTGTCAAAGTTTTGAGTAGCATTCAATTGGACATTTATTAGATATTGTCGCCATACGAGGCATATTCACGTACACAGTGATATTTTGTCCATATTGATATTAGACACTATGCAACCGGAGCGTTCTGGAGTCCCAACAAGAACCCATCCAAGGAGATCCCAAATGAATGGAAACCATGTGGCGGTGATCGGCGCCGGGATCACCGGCCTGACCATCGCTCAGCATCTGCAGGCCAATGGGGTCTCTTGTGTTTTGTTCGATAAAAGCCGGGGCGTTGGAGGGCGCGTGGCAACCCGGCGCGCTACGGTGGAGGACACCACTTTGTACTTCGACCACGGCACCCCAGCACTCGACCACGCCCAGCTCGAGCAACTATCCCAACTGCTGAACTTGGCCTCTACAACCGAAGAGCCCAAGTCGTTAATCGACACCCTAGACCTGACACCATGGCAAGCCAACTGGGCATCATCACCACTCTGGGTTGGATCCTTGGGCATCAATGGCGTGGGCAAAACCTTGGCCGCCTCCCTAACTGTGCAAACGGGGACCACCATCGCCGCAGCCCACTACGATGAGCCCAACCAATCTTGGCAATTGGAGAACGCAAACCAACAAAACCTCGGCCCCTTTGACCTGCTCATTACCACCACACCACCGTTGCAGGCCGCAGCGATTCTGGGACAGCAGGCTCAAAACCATGCCCAAGACCATACCCAAGAGCTTGTTGAGCGACTGACAAACATTCGACCCCAAGGCTGCTGGACAATCATGATGGCTGCTCGACAGCCCATCGATGCCTTAACCGATGTGGAGACTGCCAACGACGTGGTAGATCGGGTGATCCACGAACATACGAAAGACCGGGCCAGTCGCGGTGACTGGTACACCTACACCATCCAAGCCTCGCGTTCTTGGAGCCAGCAACACATTGACGGCGACCCAGAGCTCATCGCCAAGAACGTCATGCAAGCCTTACAGATCCCTGAGGCGGATCTAGATCAAGTTGCACACCAGCAGGTGCATCGCTGGCTTTATGCCGGGGTCGCCAATCCAGCCCAACAAGCTTGTCTGGTCGCACCGACATCCCGACTGATTTGCGCCGGAGATTGGTGCCTGGGTAATGACGTGGACAGCGCAATCGCCAGCGGCACCGCCGCCGCTGAAAAAGCTTTGGCGCTGTTGCAATACCCAAGGCGATAGATCAGGCAACCAGTGGCCCTGTTGCCGTAAGCGGTTACTACCTAACTAACGGCGCACCTAAGGATGAGGGGGTTGGGAGCTAAGAACTAAGGACTGTTCTGGGAGTCGGCGGCTTCAGCGACCTGGGCTGCGAGCTGAATCATTTGCGCGTTGCAAAAGGCGCGCAGTTCAATCTGCAATCGCGTGGGCTCTACCCACCCAAGGACGCCAACACAGGCTTGCAAGGTAGGCTCGTAGGCATACGCATCAATACCTCGAAGGATGTTATAGCGACCAAGGTACCCTGCCGCCGCGGTCACGATGACCACCAATATTGCGATTTGCCAACCCTTCAAAAAGCCTCTCCCACAGGTCAATTTCCTCGTTTGGCTGTTAGATTAATGGGTATTCGCTGGGACACAATCCCTTTGGCTGGCTTTGAGCAAGGACGGCGGACTTCAACGGCTCGACGCTAGTCGCCGCCACCGGCGCCTTCGCTGCAAGGCACCCCTTTGTCTCGGCCCAGCCGGTATGGCCGATCATAAAAAGCGGCGCCGCCCTCCTACCTAGAGAGCATTTTTCTGTAAAGAGGCCATAAGCAGATTTAGCGCGTACACTCACATGCTTTTGAGCATCTCGGCATCATGCCAGACGCCCGCCTTGACCAAGAACAAAAGCAAGCACCACCAATGAACATCACCGCTCAGCAACCCTGGATCCCCGACCACTACTACCGCTGGGTTGTGGTGCTATACGGCGTCATGCTCCAGGCCATCAGCGTAGGCTCATTGATCTACTGCTTCGCCCTGTTCACTTTGCCTTGGCTGGAAGAGTTCGGCTCCAGTCGACGCGATCTGATGCTGACCATTGCGTTGTTACAAATTGGTGGGGGCCTATTGGGCCCTGTTGCAGGTCGGGCGCTGGACACCTACCCCATCAAATGGGTGATTCTTACCGGGCTGAGCTGCATGGCCATAGGCCTGACGCTAGCCCAACAAGCCACCGAGCTTTGGCATCTGTGGTTGGTCTACGCAACCCTAATGCCGTTGACCATGACCCTCATGGGGACCCTGGCGGCCCAGACGCTGGTGAGCCGCTGGTTTACCGACAACCGCGGCCTGGCCTTGGGCGTGTCAGCCATCGGCACCAATGTGGGCGGTATCATTTTACCTATCTTGGTTTCTGCTTGGTTGCTGGAGGTCGGTTGGCGGGACACCTTGAACAATCTCGTGATATTGGCTGTGGTGCTAATCGTACCCCTCACCTTTATCGTGCTTGGCCGCAAGCCAGCGCCAGTAGCTGCCTCTGCCAGCAGCCAAGGCGATGACCAGCGCATATGGACGACTCGGGAAATCCTAACCACCACCCTGTTTTGGATTCCCTTTGTCGGCTTGGCGCCCTTAAGCATGGCCTTCGGCACCCTGCAATTTAATCTCGGCATTATTGTTCGAGACATCGGCCTGGATACCACGGTTACTGGCAACCTGATCGCCCTCACCTCAGTTTCTATGGTGGCGGGCAAGCTCTTTTTCGGCGTGCTAGGAGATCGAATCGATCATCGCAAACTGTATTGGGTCGCCAACGTGGCCACGGTTATTGCGCTGATGATGGTGATGTACGCCCAGACCTTGCCGGTGCTGGTTATCGCCACTGTGGCTACCGGCATTTCTGGTGGGGGTATCCTGCCGCTCATGGGCCTGATGTACAGCTCTCGTTTTGGCGTGGCGTCGTTCGGGCGGGTCATGGGCTTTGGCATGCTGACCATCATGGCTGGCGCCGTGAGCCCCATCGGCGCGGGTTGGGTTTACGACCTCTACGGCAGTTACGATGTGGCCTTGATTGCGCTGGCCTTGATCATGCTGCCGGCGGGCATCGCCATGATCTGGCTGCGCCCGCCCAGAGCTGCCACTGACTAAGCACTACCCCCCGCTTCGGTCATGGCGGAAATTCTGTCCGCTGACACCGCAAATTCCGTCAGCACCTCCGATGTATGCTCACCATAGTCCGGACTGGGTCGGCCGGGCGCCAGGCGGTCTCCGCCGAAGCGAGCCGGGGATTTAACCACGCGCATGCGTCCCATAACCGGGTGCTCGATCACCTCAACGGTATCGTTAGCGACGACTTGTTCTTGGGCCAGCACCTCATCCTTGTCTAGGCAACGAGCACAGGGAACGTCAGCGTCCCGCAGTCTTTGTAAGGCCTCATCCGTCGTCAACTGCAGAAAGGCCTGGGCCACTTCCGCTTGAAAGACATCAAGGTTAGCCACCATTTTTTCGAAGGAATCAAAGCGCTCATCCGTCAGTAGGTGTTCCATACCGATGGCTATCAAGGAGCGCATTTGCATCTCGTCTGTTGCCGCCGAAATGGTTATGGCCCCATCCTTGGTCAAGGTCAACTCATAGAGCAGATCAATCAATAGCGGTCCGGGCTCGTGATCCGCATCCAGCAAAGTGTGATTTTGGAAGCCATCGGGAAAAACGAAGAACAATCCAGCATCTAACATGGACAGATCGATATGCTGACCGGACCCGGTTTTTTCGCGCGCATACAGTGCGCAGGTAACCGCCTGGCAAGCAGTATAGGCGGTGATTTTGTCGCAAATCAGCGTGCGGAAAAAAGCCGGTTCTTCCTTGCCCTGGGTGGCCGTCAAGCCAGCATGGGCCTGAATGATAGGGTCGTAAGCCGGCGCCGAACCCAGCGGACCTGCTTTGCCAAAACCCGATATGGCGGCGTAAATCAGTCGGGGATTTAGCTCACGAAGAGCCTCACTGCCTAGGTTGAGCTTGTCCATAACGCCGGGTCGGAAGTTATGAATAAAAATATCGACCTCTGACACCAGCTCCCGAATCAGCTCTTGTCCTGCGGTATTCTTTAGGTCAACGCGAATGGAACGTTTGCCGCGGTTACAGTTGGCAAACAAAGAGGATATACCGCCCTTGTTGGCGCCAATGTAACGCATGGGATCACCCATATTCATGGGCTCCACCTTGATCACCCTGGCGCCCTGCTCTGCCAGCATCATCGCTGCGAACGACGCGGTAATCATGGTGGAAAACTCCAGTACCGTTACCCCTTCCAATGGTTTCATCCTACCCTCCAGACCAGTTTTTTTACTCCAACGCCTAAGCCATAGGCTTGGCGCTTTCTCCTTTCCTTGCCTTGTTCTACTTCAACTTTTCAGCCAGCGCCATATCTTGTGGCTTAATCTGCCTGGTGGGCCGGCAGTCGCCAGGTGGCCATAAAACCAAGCAGACTAATCAGTCCCGACAACACGAATACCCCGGTGAAAGAACCTGCCGCATCGGCAATCAAACCGCCTACCGGCGGGCCAAGACTCTGGGCTACGCCGAACACTAAGGTGGCGGCTGCAAAGCTGGCCCCATAGTCCTGAGCACTGGTATTTTCCACCACGTAGAGCGTAAACAGACTGGGCAAAGCGCTGAACAAAATGCCAATGCCAACGCAGGCCATCAACACCGGTACCGATAGGCCGGTGAGCACGACGCCGGTGAACACCGGCCAAAGCGCGAACGCAGTACAAAGCACACGTCGAACGCCAAATTTTTGCGCCATAGCCGTAAATATCGGAGCACCGAAAATCATCGCGAACCCCATCAGGGAGTAAGCAAAGGATGCATCAGCGGTCGCCCAACCGCTGTCGTCCTCAAGGCGCGTGGTCAAAAAGCCAAGCACCAACAAATACATAAAGCCAAAGCAACCATAGCCGCATACCAGCGCCAACCACCCGGGCATGCGCCCCAGAGCCGCGAAGCCCCCGATGCCCCCACCACCCTTGGGGGCTTCTTGTTGGTGCCGCACCAGGAGAATGACCAACGCCATCACCACCAGACCCACGGCAAATTGGACCTGATAAATCGTGGACCAGGCGCTGTCTCCCGCCACGGCTCTCAATTCGCCGCTGATCGTGCTGACCAACATTATTCCCACACCGATACCCGAACCCACTAGGCCTACAGCAAGAGCACGCTTGTCACTACCCAGAGCATCGGCAGCCACCACCGGCGCAGGAATCCACAGCAACGCGCCGCCAATGCCGGTGACCGCTAGGGCAGCGGTCAACGTCCAGGGCGACGCTGCCATACCCGCGGTGAACAAGCCCGCCACAACCAGCAACAATCCCAGACGCAAGATGCCTAGCAGTCGATAGCGCCCGGCTAACCAGGACACCAACACCGTACCCAGCAAATAACAGGCCGCATTAACGCCGCCAATAAAGCCAGCCAGGGCGTTGTTCATGCCTAAATCGTCGCGAATCGCAGGCAGTAAAACCCCATAACTGAAGCGCCCGAAGGCATGGCCCACGGTAGCTGTGAGGGCGATCAAAAAAACCACAAACCAGCCATTGGGACGAAAACGCGACGCCTTAGCTGGATCTTCTGGACTGCTCATTTAGGGCTTACTCGGGACTTGTCGCGAAAAACTCTAGTCGCCACTATTTTTTGCCGAATCCGGCAATGCGCTCTGCCATATCAGGCCCGGTGCCACTACCGTTGTAGACCTCATAGGCCAAGCCTTCCGCCAGACTCAACCCATCCGTAGCGTTCAACAACGCCTTGTAGCCGCGCAGGGAATGCCATGAGTTTTGCAGCATTTCTCGGCAATAATCCAATACCTGGACTGAGAAGTCCTCATCGGCAAAGACCTGTACGACCAACCCCATATCCAGCGCCTGATCAGCGCTGTAGGTGCGAGCGGTTAGCATCATTTCTGTGGCTTTGGCGTTACCGATTTTACGCGGCAGACGCTGACTCATTCCCCAAACTGGCTGCAGGGCCCACTTGCCGTGAGTGTCTGCGAATTTGGCATTTTGACTGGCAAGAATCAGATCACCGGCCAGAGCCAGCTCCAATGCGCCGGTGTAACAGTGTCCGTGAACCGCGCTGATTACCGGCTGGGGCAGTTGGGTCAGGGTCTCAATGACCTTGGCCTGAAAGTTAGGTCTAGGTAATTTTTCACCGGTGGCGATATCGCCAAGATCGTGGCCCGCAGAAAAACACCGACCGGCGCCTTGCAGCACCACGCAACCAATATCGTCCGGGCGACTACCAATCTCCCGGGCGTGAGCTTCCAGCTCACTAAACAGCGGTACGTTTAACGCGTTGAGCTTGTCGGGTCGATTTAAGGTGAGCAAGGCGATGCCATCGATATCCCGGCGCAATACTAAGTCCGTCATGAAGTCCCCCGTTTTGTCTTGTGCTTGACCACTCCTGAGGTTGGGCGTTATCGCCCTAGTGCTGGAACTGTATCCAAGCCCCCCCCCTCCAAGTGCCCATCACCATAGCTCGAATAGCCCTAGCGGCGCACCCCTGGTGATTCCAGCGCCAAGCCCTGTGACCGCCAAACCAGATAGAGCTCCAGCCCCAAATACGCGGTAGATCCTAGAGCTTGCGGCTGCGCCCGCACGCCGCTTTCGCAATCTTGCAAGCGGCGGTGTAAGGACCCCAAGGTCTGCCATTCCAGACGATAGGCAGGAAACCCGTTGGGCTGGCCCTGACTGATTAAGTCGCCGCGCAGCTTCTTACCCCAGGATTCGTCATGACACTGATGACAGGCCAAGTTCAACTGCCCGCGACGCTGAAAAAAATAGTCCTGGCCTTGCTGAAACCAAGGCTCCGCCGCTCCATCAATTTGCACTTGAGTCGCCATCCCTTTGGATTGCTCGGTCACAAAACTGCTCAAGGCCAACAGCGGCTCGCTTTCTAGCGCCAACGCGGGCAATTGCTGATGCTCGGTACGGCAACGATTAATGCGCCCCTCAAGATTCAGCAAGGTGCCCGCTTTCGAATCAAAACGCGGATATCGAGCAGCCACTCCCACCATGCCGTCTTGGCCGTGACAACTGATGCAGGCGCCAGCGCCAACGTCCTCGCCATAGGATCGGGCTCCCTTGGTCACCCATAAATAGCCTGGATTAGCGAACTCGTCGTCCTGCAGCGCCTGGGTCTGTGGATTCAGAAAAACATAGCCAGATACCGGGGCTTGCCGTGCAGGTTCTGGGCTTTTTTGCGACCAGGCCGCGGGATCTCCAGCGACCAACAGCGCTGTTAGCAGAATCTGCAGGATCTGGGTCGGTACTTTCACCCCCTACTCCACCATCAGGTCGGCTTGCTCGCTCCAGGTCACACCCTGCTGATCAATCCATTCGAACAGCAACGTGCCACTTTGCTCGGCTCGGGTATAAAAGCTCAGCAGCGGGTTGGCCGCCACGCCGGGATAGAACTGGGTTTGAAAAATCACTTCGCCATCCAAACTGCAGCGAAAGTACTTAATGATGTCGCGGGCTATGCGCTCGCCCATCACCCCACGGCGATAGCCTGACTCCATGGGATGCTGAATCATCACCTTAATTTCGACGAGCTCTCCCGCCTGGGCAGTCGACGGTACAGAAAGGCGAATGGTGGGGCTATCGCTCATATGACACAGGCCGCCAACGTCACAATGCTGTGCCCGTACCCGGACCAGAGGGAGCCGTCGTTCATCTGCGCCACCGCATAAACCCGCTGGGAGTCTGCAAGGCGAATTCGAGTGCTGACTTTTGCCAGCCCTGAACGCGGACCGAACTGAAATCGAGCAATCACCGGCAACGGATTGGACTGTGAGATCACCACCAATTCGCGCACGTGATCGGCTTGGGTCATGGGACTGTCCACCTCGATACCCAAGGGCACTGAGTAACCGTTTTCAGAAATGGCAGGAATCGACACGGTTACCCGGCCCGGAGTTACCCGCTGCCCAGGGCCAAAAACCTCTGTGACCGCCTGGTCAAACTGGGCGGTATCAAGAGCGCCTTTTGCTGCCAACGGGCGCAAAAAACCCGCTGCTGGCAACGACGCTAGAGCCTGCAAAATACGCCGTCTGGACTTCATGGCCCCAACCTCCCTTGCTGTGACAAATAGGCAACCAGATGTTCAATCTGCGCGGCGCTGAGGACAGTCTTATCTCGATAGTTGTCCGCCACCCGGTGCAGATTTTGCAGCCGATAATAGGGAGGCATGATGGTATCTGCATTGACTATCGACGCATCAACGATGCGCAGTCGCAGTTGCCCCGGGGACAGCCGCTGTCCCACATCACTCAAATCCGGGCCCACGTTACCCTGAAACGGCGCCGCCAAACCGGCGACCTGATGACACAGAACACAGTGACCTGCCTCGCGCTGAACGAAGATTTGTTTGCCCAGGTCTGGCGATCCCGCTACCGGGGCCAATGGCTCTTTGATGGCATCCCCAACCACTTGGTAGGGCTCAGCCCACACTAGTCCGGGCAACAGCAGTGGTAATAACCGCCGTAACTTGCCCATTAGCCGAAGGTTTCCTCAGTGATGGCGCGAAACCAATCCATGGCGTGACTGGCTTCTCTGGCCGCCAGTCCTTCCGGGGACTCTAACGGACTGGTGCCGCTGGCCTCGGCAATGGAAGTAAACCCACCACCCTGAGTGTGATAAGCCCCTGAGACAGATATGGCGTGACCAGGCGCCAGATAGGAATAACAGGTGTTTGCCAGGGTGGTAGGCAGGGGCATCAGCCCGCGAAACAATCGAACTAGGGCGATGGCGCACACCTTGGCCTGAGCGTTAGCGGCAAAGGCAGACTTGGGCATTGGCGCAGCGATGGCGGCATCACCCACCACATGAATGTTGGGCTGCAAGGTGGACTCGAAGGTAACGCTGTCCACCGGGCACCAGCCGGTACGATCCGCCACACCCGCTCGGTGAGCAATCAGCCCGGCCTGCTGCGGGGGTATGACGTTGGCCACATCCGGCCGATAGGTCTCGAAGTCCGTATGCAGCTGCATAGCCTTGGGCTCTACGCGAATCACCCGACCGTCGTTGGAACCACTCTGCCAGCGTACCCTATCGCCGTAGCGACGGCGCCAGCCTTGTTGAAAAAGCGCCTGCTTCGAAAAACGATCGTTGCTGTCCAAAATCAGAATTTGCGCCTTGGGTTTGGCCTGCTGGCAATAGCTGGCCATCAAACTGGCGCGCTCGTAGGGCCCCGGCGGACATCGGTACGGCGCAGGCGGCACGCTGATCACGACCAGTCCGTCCTCTGGCATGGCCTGCAGTTGGCGACGCAACAGCAAGGTTTGCTCCCCCGCTTGCCAGGCATGGGGCATATGTTTGGCGCCCTGCTCGGAGTAGCCAGCCAGAGCATCGAACTTTAAAGCCACTCCCGGTGCCAACACTAACCGGTCATAACCGACTCGACTGCCATCTGCCAAAGTAACAATGCGGTTTACCGCATCCACATCCTGAGCCATACCATGAACCAGATGGATTCCGGCAAAACTATGAGACTGGTAGCCGAAACGTTGCTCGTCCAACTCCCGTTGGCCCGCAATCACCAGATTGCTCATGGGGCAGGCTAGATAGCTTTTCTTGGCCTCTATCAGCGTTACGCTGAGATCCGGCGCTAATGATTTGGCATACCGCGCCAGCGTTGCCCCAGCAAAGCCCCCGCCCACGATCACCAAGCGCCCAGCAGAGCCTTGGGGCATGGCGCTCATCGCTCCCATGGGCGTCAAAGCAACCGCCGCCAGGGCGGCCAGCACATCACGTCGAGGGTAGTGTTTCATTGTGCTATTTGTCTCGAGGCCAATGCCTGGGCAATACCGCGTATGGCGTCATCGTCATAAGCCTTGATCAAACGGTGCATGGCTGTGTGACCATCGCCTTCCCTAAGCTGACGCATCTGCGCTTCTAAGGTCTGGGCGTCGATTCCATATAGGCTGGACACCGTTAAACCGCTTTCGCCGTGGCATCCCGCGCACCCCGCCGCCATCGCGGCGGTGGCCCCCAGCGGGTCTGGCTGTGTATCGGCCTGAGCCGACGCCATCAAGCCGACCAGCAGCACCATGGCATTGGGCTTAAGCATGGATCAGGCCCGCAGACTTTGATCCTTAATCGGCAGCTGTCGAATACGCTTGCCGGTGGCGGCGAAGATCGCGTTCAGCACCGCCGGGGCCGCCACACCGATGGTGGGTTCGCCGACACCGCCAAAGAATCCGCCGGAAGGCATGACAATGACTTCGACTTTGGGCATCTCTGCAATCTTCATGGATGGGTAGGTATGAAAATTGTCTTGCTGCATTTCACCGTTAGCCAGCGTGCTTTCGCTGTACAGCGCGGCAGACAGGCCATACACGAATGAGCCTTGGATTTGCGCCTCAATTTGCTGAGGATTCACCGCGGTACCGCAATCTGTGGCCGCGACAATACGCTCCATGTGCAGCTTGCCATCGTCATCCACGGTCACTTCGGCGCAGGCCGCCACGTAGCTGCCAAAGGCGTGCAGCACCGCTAAGCCTCGGGCTTTGCCGTCGTTGCTGCCCCAGCCGCCCTGTTTGGCTGCTGCTGACAACACCGCTGCGCTTTTAGGCTGGTTCTTCATTAGCGACAAGCGGAACTCCAACGCATCGCGCCCAGCGGCGTGGGCCATCTCTTCCAAAAAACATTCCATGTAAATGGTGTTCTGGTTGATGTTCACGCCCCGCCAAAATCCGGGTCGGATCGGCGGATTGCGCATTGCGTTGTCCACCAGCAGGTTGGGGATGTCATAGCAAATGGTGTGATCGTCCATGGCGGGATTCAGCCCCTCTTTGACCACCCCTTGAAAAGCCAAATAGTCCGCGCCGTCGACCAAGGCGTGAGGCATTAACCCAGCGAGAATCGACTGGCCCGAGAGCCGCATATGCAAGCCCGTCAAATTGCCGTCTTTATCTAAACTGCCACGCATCTTGGCCATGGTGGTTGGGTGATAAAAGCCGTGCTTTTGATCTTCTTCTCGAGACCACTGCAGCTTGATGGGCGTGCCCGGGAAAACCTTGGCGATTTCCACCGCCTGATGCACGTAGTCACCGGCACCGCGACGGCCAAAGCCGCCACCCAAAATCGTTTTGTAAACCTCGCACTGACCCAGGGGTAATCCCGACGCCTCAGATGCCGCCGCCAACGCCGCTTCGCCATTTTGGGTGGGGCACCACACTTCACAGCGATCCTTGGTGTACAGGGCCGTGGCGTTCATGGGTTCCATGGGAGCGTGATTTTGCGAAGGCACTTTATAGACGGCCTCGATTTGGGTATCTGCACTGGCAAAAGCTGCATCAAGATCGCCATTCCAGTTACCCGGGTAGGCATCGTCTGCATCCAAGCCATCTTCCAACAATCGGGTGACTGCGGCATCGTCCATATCCGCATTGGGGCCACGATCCCACTTGATGGGTAGCTGTTTTAGCGCCGAATGGGCATGCCACCAGGTGTCTGCCACCACTGCCACACCATTGGTGCCTAGGCTGGTTTTCACCGCCACCACCCCTTTGACGCCAGGCATTTTGCGCACAGCGCTGTCATCAAAGCTGACTAACGAACCGCCCATGACCGGGCAATCCATGATGCTGGCGCAGAGCATGCCAGGCAGCTGGATATCGGCCCCGTAAACCAATTGGCCGGTGAGTTTTTCAGCGGTATCCAAGCGCTTTAACGGCTTGCCCGCGATCCGCCAGTCGGCTGGATCACGCAGGGTGACTTTTGCTGGCACAGGTACCGACGCTGCGGCAACGGCAACCTTTCCGTAAGTTGTGGTGCGACCAGACTGTTGGTGAGTAATGATGCTGTCCCGGGCACTGCACTGAGACGCTGGCACCTGCCAAGCATCGGCGGCGGCTTGAATCAGCATCAGCTTGGCTGCGGCACCGCCTTCACGCACATATTGCTGACTGGCTCGCAGCCCGCGGCTGCCGCCGGTAGAAAAATCGCCCCACACACGCTCTCGAGCCACGTTTTGCCCGGGGGTGGGAAATTCGTAGGTCACCTTATCCCAATCGCAATCCAGCTCCTCGGCCACCAGTTGCGCCAAACCCGTCAACGTGCCCTGGCCCATTTCTGACCGAGCGATACGAATCGTCACGGTGTCGTCAGCGGCGATGTGTACCCAGGCATTCACTTCATCCAAGGCCTTTGTTTGGGCCGCCAATGGGCGGGTGGTCATGCCCAGGGCCAAACCTGCGCCCAGGGTAGACGTGGTGACTAAAAATCCGCGTCGAGAAACGCTCATGACGTTTTTAACCGCATCGTTCATGCTACTTCTCCCGCAGTTTTACCCTTGGCGCTTTTGCCCGCCACTTCTTTAGCCAGATGGACCCCCTCGCGCACCCGTTGAAACGTGCCGCAACGGCAGATGTTGGTAATTTGGCTATCGATTTGCGCATCGTCTGCGTCCGGTGATGCATTCAACATTCCCGCCACCGCCATGATCATGCCGGGCTGACAGTAACCGCACTGGGGCACATCCAATTCGGCCCAGGCTTGCTGAACCGGGTGGCTGCCGTCTACGGACAAGCCTTCAATGGTGGTGATCTTGGTCTTCTCGTTGACTGCGGCAAGGGGCATCACACAGCTGCGCACCGCTACCCCATCTAAATGCACGGTGCATGAACCGCACTGAGCGATACCACAACCGTATTTCGTACCCGTCAGACCCAATTGCTCTCGAAGAACCCAGAGCAGTGGCGTCGTATCTTCAGCCTCTACGGTCACCACCTGACCATTCACATTCAGCGTTTTCATCGTTTGCTTCCCGGCACCACTGGCCTAGTTGATTTGACGCTTTGGATCCTAAAACGTCAGAAGGGCCAAGTCGACCGAACCATGTCGCGGTGACTGCAGCATGCTTTTGCTTAGCTTGGACAAGCCGCGTCAGCATGAGCTTGACGAGCCAACACCTGACATCGCTTCATCAGTCGCCTGGAATCCGCAGGAAAGTCATCCCGCCGATGCAGCACCCGCCGGTTGTCCCAGATAATTAAGTCACCGGGCCGCCACTGCTGACTCCAAGTATTTGCCCCTGTCACCGCATGGGACCACAGCTCATCCAGCAAGGCCTCGCTGGCGTCCAAGGACAAGCCTGGGATAAAGGCCCATTCCCGCCGTCCCAAATAAAGCACCTTGTTACCGGTTTCTTCATGGGTGCGGATGATTGGGTGCACCGCACCCGGCGCCTGCCGCGGATCGTCAAAGGCCTCAAAGCCCGCTCGCAGAGTGCCTACGCTGGTGTGCGCTGCGTCGTGTTTGATCGAGAGGGTTTCGACCCGGACGCGCAGAGCCTCTGGCAACGCCTCATAGGCCGCTTGCTGATCAGCGAAGTAGGTATCGCCACCGACTGCGGGTATTTCAATACCCAGTAAAATACTGGCCGGCGGCGGTGTCTCCACATAGGTCATATCCGAATGCCAATTTGCTTCAGCATTGCCCAAGCCGCCGATGGGCTTGCCGTTTTCGACAATATTCGACAATTGAGTCACGTAGCGGTTTTTTACTTTTGCTCTCGCTTCCGCCGACAAACGCCCCATCGGGCGTTCCTCTAGGGGACCGAAACGACTGCTGAAACGCTGCAAACTTTCCTCGTCCAACGGCTGGTTGTGCAAACGCAGCACCCCGAACCTCAGCCATGCTTGATAAACCGCCTCAAAGTCCTCATCGCTCATAGCATCGATGTCGACACCTTCGACATCGGCCACAAAGTGTTCGCTTATTGGATTAATTTTCATCTTTGGATCTCCTGGCAGGAATTTCGCCCGGCGCCTCTAGGGCTTCTCTGGGTAATACGATGACAGCAAAGCCTGACAGTTTGTCGTCTGCCGCAAATTGGTCGTAAAACCAGCGAAGCCCTGCCCCCAGTTGGGTGTCATGCCACAAGGTTTGGTAAAGCGCGTTCTGATCATACTCGCCGGGCTGGGCTGTCAGGGCCTCCAAGTAGTAGGCCTTAGCATCCTCTATCGCAGACTTAAACCACACCAGATCTGCGGGTAGGCGTTGATGATCTAAATCGTCGGCCAACCTCTGCATGACGTCCTGCAATGGCAAATCACTGACGCCAACTAGGGTTCTGCCGCCCCGCCGACGTAAGCCAATTTCATACCAAGGCTGCAGCTCCGCTAACTCCCGGGCTAACCGGTTTTGCCAATTCGAATCGTCGCTGGGAAACGACACCGGGCAAGCAGGCGCGCTGTCTATAGGAAGATCAGGCACATCTTCGCCATAGTCTGCTAACACCGGGCCCCGTTCTCGCGCCAGTAAAGCCAGTGCTGCGTCGATGACCCGGTGCTGAAAATCCGCATCGTTTGGTACGCCCAAGGGCCGCCCCAAGGGGAAGCTAACCCAAAGGCTGCGGGGCGGCTGCAGACTTTCAGCGTTTTCGCGCACCAGCGCGATGCTCACGGTCATAATGCCGGCTCGCTCCAAGTAGTAGCCAAGCGCGCACACGGCGCGGGTGCAGTTGGGTCAGACCGGGGTGAGAAATACCGCATCGACCTTGTCTTTTTTCAGCAAGCCCGCCACCTGCTCGGCCCCATGCTCGTAGGCATCCGGTGTATGCCCTGCCCCCATAAAGCTGTAGTGCACATCGCCAAGCGATCCAATCTGGCCCTGCTGTTCCAGCTCTCGAAAACGGTCGATGGGAAACACCAAGTTAACGTCTTCGACAAAGCCACTACGATCGAAATTCACGGAACTGTGAGACATCACCAAGTCAGCCCCGTTGGCTTCGTTGGCAATGGGACGAAAACTGGCATCCAAAAAGTTAAACCCAGTTTCATTCCTAGTATGCAGCCCGGCGGTAGTAATCAGGGCCACGCGCATTTGACTCAGCGGTTTGCTGGGCGCCACCCACTGGGGCGGCGTCATGGCCGGCAGCTTCTTCGCCAAAAGATGCGCTTGTTCATACTCTGGAAGGTCACTCAGTCGAACCATCGTTTCCTCTCAACCTAACTTTCTTTGTTACCGACGCATCCTCTAGAGCCCCAATGCGCTTTCTGACACTATAAAAGCTCAACACTCTTGGAGAGGAGTCGATCATGGGTGTCGCTTCATCAAAACCCTACGTGCCCGAGGTAGAGCTAACCGCAGGCCAGCCCGCTCCTATCGCCGCTAATCATGGCAAAGCTTATAACAGCCTGGACGTCGACGGCGATGCGGGCACAACCGCGGCAATAGCCGATGCCCTAACCCAAATAGCTGGCGGCGACGGGCAAACGGTGACAGATCTCATCGAAAATGCTCAACCTGGCCCCATCGAAACCGACTGGGGGCTTGGTTTTAGGCGCTATGCAGAGTGCATGGATCATATTAAGGAACAAGATCCACAGGTTCCGGAAGGCGGCGTCGCGCTGCCGTTGCGCTATACGATTTTTCAGGCTCCCTCCTATTCCGTAGTGCCATCCAACGCAATATGGCAGGACCCTGCACGCAAAGACGAAGCGGCCAAGCTTGCCAAAGACGAATACGACAACGCGCGCCGCAGCCTCTATTTTCCCCAAGTTCTGAGAGACGCCAGGCGCATATCCGAGTACTACCCAAACCTGTCGCCTGACACCCCTGAGTGCATGGATGCGCTGGGGATTTCGATTGCTCATCACCACAGCCAATGCCGAAATTTTTATGACTCGGAAGAAGTTCGAACGGTTTTTTATGCCGAAATGGAAAAACTGCTGCTGGAGTTCTTTCCCGATGCCACGGATGCCCTTGTCTACAACCACGATGTGTTCGACAAAGATTATGAGGGTGACCGAACCGAAGATCAGGACGCTAAAAACCCCGGCGTTAACGCCCAGTACGCTAACCTGGTGCACAACGACTTGAACGACAACAGTGGCCGAGTACGCTGCCGGGAATTGCTGACCCGCAATCTGCGCAACTTCGGCCGCGAGCAGCATTACACCGAGACAGAAGCCGACGCCAAGATGTCGCGCCGCTTTATGTCCATCAATCTGGCCAAGCCCATGGAAACCGTGGAGCAAAACCCCTTTGTGCTGTGCGCCTGGCCATCCTTTGCGGATCAGCCCTACATCAACAATTATCGGGTTTATGACGACCGTGTGGGCGAAACCACCCGCTTTACCTACCGTCCCAGCCATGAGTGGTACTGGCTGCCCCAGCAGCAGCCCAACGAAGTCTCCATGCTTAAGTGCTACGACTCCATCACCGACGGATCTGTGTCCCGATGGTCCTTCCACTCAGCCTGTATCGATCCCACAGCCCCAGCAGACGCGCGATGCCGCAAAAATGTCGTGGTGCGGTCCTACGTCTTTTTTTAGATCCATAGGCGTCGCCCGAGGTTTTTGCTCAGTGTTATAGACGAGATTTGTTATGGGTATACCGACCATTTTGGATACGGACATTGGCCACGACGTCGACGACGTATGGGCGCTGGTGTTTTTGCTGCGCTGTCCCGAACTGGACGTAAAACTAATTACCACCACCACGGGTGACACTCGGTATCGAGCACGACTGGTCGCAAAAATACTGGACATCATGGGCTGCACGCATATTCCCATCGGCATTGGCATTCCCCTAGACGACAACCCCCATACCCACGACCAATGGCTGGCGGATTACGACCTGGCTGACTATAAAGGCACTGTGATTGAAGACGGCGTTGGCGCCATCTGTGACACCATCGCCGCGGCTGAGCAAACCGTGTCGTTAGTTTGCATTGGTCCCTTGCCCAACATCGCCGCCGCCTTAGCCCGGCAACCAAGCATTACCTCCCAGGCCAAGTTCATCGGCATGCACGGCAGCATCCGCAAGGGCTACTTGGGCGCGCCCAAACCCATGCGGGAATTCAACGTCAAACTTCACGCCATGGCATGCAAAGCAGTGTTTGAGGCGGATTGGGAAAAAGTCATCACACCACTGGATACCTGCGGCGACATTATTCTTCAGGGCGAGCATTTTGACGCCATTGCCAAGGCGGCGGACCGAGATGGGCCCAGCAGCGCCGCCGGGATTTGCATGGACAATCATCTGTCCTGGTTTCAGGCCGTTGCCCACTGGCCCATTTTGCAGGGCATGGATCCCCAGCAGCAAAGTTCCATCCTGTACGACTTGGTGGCGGTCTACCTGGGTTTCGATGATGCTCTGCTAGAGATGGAAACCCTGCCCGTTCTGGTCACACCGGATGGCAAGACCTTGGTGGACGATGGGGGCTGCCCGGTGCAGTGCGCCATGAACTGGCGCGACCAGGAGGCGTTTTTAGATTTAGTCACGAAACGGCTCACCGAGGCCCAAGCATGGATAAGCGTCCCCACGTGGTGGTACTGTTTCCGGGTCAACTGCGGGCGCAATCCCGGGCCGTGTTT
>JAYOSS010000002.1:41602-44104 GCA_038139355.1 Gammaproteobacteria bacterium | reverse complement strand
CGTCAGAATTAATGGACTGTTGAAGCTGGTTTGCGACCAGGTCGCGTAGTCTTGCGCTTGCACATGCTGCAGGCGTAACGCCGAGTCGGTTTGTGCGCAGTGAGCGGTTATGGCGGCACTGAGCGCCTCGGGGTTGGGCGAGGAAACCAGCAGGCCAAGGGCCAGCTCGTCGTGGATCACCGCCTGACCCATATCTAAAATCTGGGCATCGTGGTCCATACAGATTGCCATCAGGGCCGACATCAATCCGGGTTTATCCTGGCCCGAGATACTCACCAACAAAATCTGATCGGCCAAACCCGTTCCCTTGTGCCTGTGTTTAGCGCGGTAGTCTAGCGACCCAGACCTCAGGGGAGAAGATGGCACTATCAGGTTTGTGGTAATTTAGCGCCTCGAGCTTAGCAACACCCACCGGGCTTAAACTTCATGCACTGGACCTCACCCAAAAGGCAAGATAACAACATCACTTCGGTTGTGAGGACTTTGCACTTGGACTGTTTAGACTAGTGGGTCCACTGCAGCGTTTTCGCGCCAAATTTCGAGCCAGCCGGGTAACCCTACCGGCGGCGGGTATTGCCACGGCGATTTGCGCCTTGTGCCTGCTTTTGATCTGGTTTGAACCGCCGGATGGACAGGCCGAAATGGATCGGTACGGCCAAGCACTGGCAGCAACCTTGGCTGATAGCACCGCGCCAGAACTCTTCAACAAACAACGCATCGCGCTGACAGTGATCGCCAATCGACTCACCACGGCTAACGAAATCGCAGGTGTGGCGTTCTACGATACCCAAGACGGGCTTATGGCTCTTAGTGGCGTGCAACGAACCGGCGCGGACTATCAAGCTCAGGCTACCGTGGATGACACACCCAGTGGACGAGTAACGGTAAGTCTGGATCCACAGGCTTTCGCGACGCCGGTACCTTGGATGCTGTGGCTGCTGTCCGCGTTGGTGGTACTGCTGACGCCGCCGGTGACGGTCATGGCGATTCAATTCAGCGCCCGGGGCAACCGCTCGCTGCCCATTGTGTCGGTGCCCGCAGAACCGTCCCAAGAGCAATCGGTCTTTTTGCTTACCGTCAGATTACACAACCAGCGGTCCATGAACGCCGAAGAACAAGGCCAGGCCATCGAGGACGCCTTAACCATGGGCCGAGAAGTCTGCGCGCTCTACCCGGGTTTGACCGTAACCCTGCAAGAGCGCGGGCTGGCCTTGTTGATCAGTCAGTCCCACGCAGATGGTTTGAAGGCGGTTTATGCATCCTTACTGCTACAGCGGTTGCTGCGCGAATACGAAACCCAGGGGGAATTTCGTTGCTTGTTGAGTTGCGCGGTCAGCCCCACAGATCCGGCAGAGTCGATTTCTATGTCTGCGGACACCCTGGAGCAAATAACGAATCTGGAGCAAAACCTTACCTTGGCGTCGCTGGCCAAAGCGGATACCGCGTTATTGAGCGCCGAGGTCTTCGAACAATTAAGCGCAGAGCAACAAGCGTGGGCCAAAACCTTCAGCCACCCCATTTTGGAAGATCTGGCTCCGGGCCAAACCTTTTACAGTATTGAGTCATTGCCGGAACTGGAACACGCCTTGATCACAAGCCAGGCCCAAGTGGTGTTTGGCTTTCCGCCGAGTGGCTAGCTTTGGCTGAGCTTAAGGACTAGTCTCTCCAACGGTTTTTATCACTACAGGAGATCGTCCATGTTGAATCACGTCATGATTGGCGCCAACGACATTCAAAAGACCAAGCAGTTTTACGACGCCGTACTCGGCGTGCTGGGCGCTGGCCCTGCCATGGAGCATGTTAATGACACCGGGCAGACCCGGTTGTTCTACTCCCACAACGGCTCGACGTTCAGTGTGTCTGAGCCCATTAACGGCAACCCCGCCTCTGTGGCCAACGGCTCTACCATCGGCTTTATCTGCGATTCTCCAGAGCAGCTACAGCAGTTTCATGATGTGGCGGTAGCCAATGGCGGAACCACGGCAGAAGATCCGCCAGGACCTCGCGAAGGCAGCATGGGTCTGATGTACTTGTGTTATTTCTTAGACCCAGATGGTCATAAGATCTGCGGCATTCACCGTCCGGCCTAGGCTAAACAAGGCCAAAAAATGACGAGAGGCGCGGGTTCGCCCTGCGCCTGTTCGTCACCAGCTACGGGTTCCCGGATAACCGCTGTGCGTTTTGAAAAGCTGTCCAGAAATTAGGAAGCTACAACGCACCTGCTTTGCCCGATTATCCGACCAGCATAAAACCCCAACTCATCAGTCATAATCACGCAAATAAATTTCGCCGGCGAAGCATTGCTTGCGACAATCCGTAGCGTCGTAACCGATGTCGTCCACGGAAATGATCGATGCTGTGCCAGGGCCATCGAAACGCGCGTCATCGCATTCACCGTCGTTTGCGAACTCGCCGTCGTCGTTACCAAATCTGATATTCCCGCAATGGGTGGCGGCTTTTGCGGCGACAGGATCGAGCAATCGGATAGCGCCTACCGCGTAG
>JAYOSS010000002.1:0-41502 GCA_038139355.1 Gammaproteobacteria bacterium | reverse complement strand
GGTGGCGGCTTTTGCGGCGACAGGATCGAGCAATCGGATAGCGCCTACCGCGTAGGCGTGGCGGCAATCGTCGGCGTCGTGATAGTTGTCATCCTTGTCTAGGCTTAAGGCCATGCTCAAGCCTACGAACCGACGGTCGTCGCACTCATTGTCGTTAGCGTAGTCGCTTTCATTGTCACCAAACTCCACAGATTGGGCTGACGCTTGGGACATCGGCAACAATATCGAGAGGCAGGTCAATACTAAGCTTTGAAAAAACATGAAGACGCTCCAGGACCTGACGCGGATCAAGGCATATCGTGTGGGTAGCTAAGCTTGGTAATTCTTAGGTCAGCGAGCAAGGCCGCTAGGGCCGTCTAAGTGTGAAGTAATTGGCATGGGAGCAACTGAGGCATCATCCCAAGCGGTTTGCAGATGTCCTAAGCGTTTGACCCACCACAAAGGTCACGAGAATTGGCGCACGGATCGCGTTGCCCGAAGAGCGTGTAGGTTATCGAGGCGCGCTAACCCGTTAGCGCCTCGACACCATCCGAGCTAATCCACCGACAACCGCTCAACCTTTTGAAAGCCACGAGGCAACTTGCGTCCGCGACGAGCACGCTCGCCCAGATAGTTTTCCAGGTCTTTGGCTTTTAGCCGTAAATGCCGCTGTCCTGCGTGGACGAGCAAATCGTCTTTTTCACCAATCACCACCGCACCTACCAGCTCTTCCTCGCCCGCTTTGAATGCAGCGGAAGGCACATTGAGTAGCTTATTGCCCTTACCTCGGGCTAATTCCGGCAGCTCGCTCAACGCGAACACCAGCAGTCGTCCTTGATTAGTCACTGCGGCCACTTGGGCCTTCGGCGCCTCGTGCAACGTGGGATCGATCAGCAAAGGCGGTAACGCATAGCCGCCACTGGGCACGCTTAGACACGCCTTACCCGCTTTGTTTTTGGTGACCATTTCACTCAGGGTGCCGACAAATCCATACCCGGCGTTTGAGGCCAACAGAACTTTGGCGTCGGCGTTACCCATAAGCACGCCGACAAAGCGGGCGTCGTTTTTGGCTTTGAAGCGGCCAGATAAAGGCTCGCCCTGACCCCGGGCAGAGGGCAACGTGTGCGCGGCGGTGTTGTAACTGCGGCCATCGGAATCTAAGAACACCAGCACGTCATTACTGCGGCCCTTGGCGGCCTGCGCAAATTCATCGCCAGTGCGATAGTTAAGCTCATGAGGCTTCACGTCATGACCCTTGGCTGCTCGCACCCAGCCCTTGGTGGATAACACCACCGTGATGGGATCGTTGGTCATCAGATCTTCTTCGCTGAAGGCCTGTGAATCTTCCGCTTCTATCAGCGGCGTGCGTCGATCATCCCCATAGTCTGCGGCAACGGCCAACAGTTCTTTTTTGATCAGCGTTTGCATCCGCGCCTTAGAACCTAGAGTTTTTTCTAGGTCGGCCTTTTCGGCCTCCAGCTCGTCTTTCTCGCCGCGCAGCTTCATCTCTTCCAGCTTCGCCAAGTTGCGCAGACGCAAATCCAAAATCGCGTTGGCCTGAATTTCGCTGAGGCTGAAACGCTTCATCAGCGCTTCCCGGGGCTTGTCCTCTTCGCGAATGATGCGAATGACCTCATCCAGATTCAGATAGGCCACCAGCAAGCCATCTAGGATATGCAAACGATCGTTGATTTTTTCCAGACGGAAATTCAGGCGTCGAGTGACGACATCCAGCCGATATCGTAGCCACTCTTTGAGGATGCCCACCAGACCCTTAACCTCGGGTCGCTGGTCCAGACCAATAATGTTCAAGTTCACCCGATAGCTGCGCTCTAGGTCCGTGGTGGCGAACAGGTGGCTCATCAACCGGTCGTAGTCGATGCGGTTTGAACGCGGCACAAACACCAATCGCGTTGGGTTTTCGTGATCGGACTCGTCGCGCAGATCTACCAACATGGGCAGTTTTTTGGCGTTCATTTGTTGCGCGACTTGCTCCAGCACCTTAGCGGGTGAAACCTGATGAGGCAGTGCGGTAATGACCACTTCTGGTCCCTCACGGTGATACACCGCTCGGGCCTTGATGCTGCCGCGGCCGGTTTCATACAAAGCCTGAATATCAGCGACGGGCGAAATCACCTGAGCTTCGGTCGGATAATCCGGGCCTTTGATGTGGGTCATCAAGTCCGCAGTTGTGGCCTTGGGGCTATCCAGAAGATGCACGCAGGCGCTAACCACTTCGTTGAGGTTATGAGGAGGTATATCCGTCGCCATGCCCACCGCAATGCCGGTGCTGCCGTTTAGCAACACAAAGGGCGCTTGGGCCGGCAACAAGCGGGGCTCCTGCACACTGCCATCAAAGTTTGGGTTGTAATCTACGGTCCCTTGTTTGGCCTCACCCAGCAGCAAGTCCGCGTAGCGCGATAAGCGGGCTTCGGTATACCGCATGGCGGCAAAGGATTTAGGGTCATCTGGCGCGCCCCAGTTGCCTTGGCCATCCACCATGGGATAACGGAAGGAAAAAGGCTGGGCCATCAACACCATGGCTTCGTAACAGGCGCTATCACCATGCGGGTGGAATTTACCTAACACGTCACCGACGGTGCGGGCGGATTTAGCGTACTTGGCCTGACTGTTTAGGCCCAGTTCACTCATGGCGTAAATGATGCGTCGCTGAACCGGCTTCAGGCCATCAGCAATATGCGGCAGGGCGCGATCGTTGATGACGTACATGGAGTAATCCAAGTACGCGCGCTCGGTGTAGGTAGCCAGGGACATGGACTCGGATGAGTCACCGCCAGCTGGTGAAGATTGGATTTCATCATCCATGGGATAAATGCCTGTTGGTTTGTTCGTTCATTGTTCTGGGATCTGCCGCTTAGTCCAGCACTGCCTGATCACCCTTCTTTTCGAGCCAAGCCCTACGGTCTGGCGCGCGCTTTTTCGCCAACAACATGTCCATCATGTCGTCGGTCTTGCGACCTTGGTCAGCGGTCAGTCGCACCAAGCGTCGGGTGTCTGGGTGAATAGTGGTTTCGCGCAACTGGGACGGATTCATTTCGCCCAGACCTTTGAAGCGCTGAACCGATGGGGTGGCGCGTTTCTTTTCTTCTGCCACGCGTGCCAGCACGGCTTCCTTTTCGTTTTCGTCCAGGGCGTAAAACACTTCCTTACCCACATCGATGCGATACAAGGGCGGCATAGCCACGTAGACGTGACCGGCGTTGACCAAGGCACGGAAATGTTTGACGAAGAGCGCGCACAACAACGTCGCAATGTGCAGTCCATCGGAATCGGCGTCGGCCAAAATACACACTTTGTCGTAGCGCAGGCCGCTCAAATCGGCACTGCCCGGATCTACCCCGATGGCCAGTGCGATGTCGTGCACCTCCTGTGACGCCAGCACCTGATTGGCGTCTACCTCCCAGGTGTTCAAGATCTTGCCCCGCAGCGGCATGATGGCCTGAAACTCTCGGTCCCGGGCCTGCTTGGCAGAACCTCCGGCAGAGTCGCCTTCCACCAAAAATAACTCGGCTCGACTGGCGTCTTGCCCAGAACAGTCTGCCAGCTTGCCGGGTAGAGCCGGACCGGAGGTTACCCGTTTGCGCGCCACTTTTTTCGCGGCGTTAAGTCGTCGTTGGGCATTGCCGATGGCCATCTCGGCAATTTTTTCACCTTCACTGGCGTGTTCGTTTAACCAAAGGCTGAACGCGTCCTTGGCCACACCAGAAACAAAGACCGCTGACTGACGAGACGACAACCGCTCCTTGGTTTGGCCAGCAAACTGTGGGTCTAGCAACTTGACGCTGAGCACATAGCTGCACTGATCCCAAATATCATCGCCAGTGATTTTCACGCCCCGAGGCAGGAGGTCACGGAATTCACAAAATTCTTTCAGCGCATCAATCAGGCCTGAGCGCAGACCGTTTACGTGGGTGCCGCCTTGGGCGGTGGGGATCAGATTGACGTAGCTTTCGGTGATGGGGGCCGCGCCTTCTGTGACCCACTTCAATGCGTATTCAACGGCCTCAGCATTGCCCTTGGCTTGATGCATGATGGTGGCCGCCGGCACACATTCCGCATCCCCCACCGCGGCTTCTAAATACTGGCGCAAGCCGTCTTCAAATAACCAGCTCTCGTTCTCCTCGGGCTTGCTCTCAATAGACAAGCTCATGCGCAGGCCAGGACACAGCACCGCTTTGGCCCGCAATAAGTGGCGTAAACGCCCCATGGCCAACGACGCCGAGTCAAAATACTGAGCGGCGGGCTGGAAGCACACCCGGGTTCCGGTGTTGCGTTTGCCAACCGTATCCACTGGCGCGAGCTTGGTCACCGGCTCGCCATGTTCATACCGCTGGCGATAGAGCTTGCCGTCCCGCTTCACCTCGACTTCGAGAAATTCAGAGAGAGCGTTAACCACGGACACACCTACCCCGTGCAGACCGCCAGAAAAGTTGTAGTTTTCGTTATCAAACTTACCGCCGGCATGAAGGCGCGTCAGGATCAGCTCTACACCCGAGACTTTGTGTTCTGGGTGGATGTCCACAGGCATGCCGCGACCATCATCAATGACCTCAATGGAGCCATCGGCGTTAATGCAGACCTCAATCTCGCTGGCGTGTCCGGCGATCGCCTCATCCACACTGTTGTCCACCACCTCTTGCACAAGGTGATTGGGGCGGGTGGTGTCCGTATACATTCCCGGGCGCCGGCGCACCGGCTCTAAACCGGAGAGTACTTGCAGCGACTGCGCTGAATAGGATTTTTCAGCCATAAAGAAGAACCTAAGTTAAAAAATACACCAGGCGCTAATGCACCCACCGAACCTTACTGGTCACCGAACCATCATCATGCAATGTCAGCCAGCGATAACCCGGCGTCAAACTGCCCATGGAAAATACTTGGCTGCGCGGCTGAAACTGGAACGCCGTAGCTGGAGTACCGAACAACGGCACTCCTCGATAGTGGGCGTTAATTTCTTGGTGCGCGTGACCAAAGATAGCACCGGCGTAATCCGGCCCGGGGCCATCCATTAGACCATCTAACAATGTCTCGGGATCTTCAATGCGGTCTTTATCCAACCACGGCGCACCAATGCTTAACAGCGGATGATGGGTGGCCAGCAACCCATGGCGACCCGGCTGCTGATGCCAACGTTGCTGCAGATCTTGGCGCCTTTTGTCATCCACTTGAGCCTTGGGCTCATCATCGCCATGGGAATCCAAACCAACAATGGACCAACCATCTAGCTGTAACGGTTCCATGGGCAAACCCGCGGCCAACATCTGCTGTAAAAAATCGTGGTTGCCCGGCACACACAACAGCGGGGCATCCCATGTGCTGGTGACCGCTGCTAAAAACCGTTGATAAACCTCAACACCTCCAGAATGCACCAGATCTCCGGTGGCAATAATGGCGTCAGGCTGAGCTTCTGCCAGCGCCTGCTGCAAGACCCTGTCCAACCCAGCATTGGTGTCGACGTTCTGCAGCTGCTGGCCAGCAGGGGTTAGATGGCAATCGGTGATGTGTAACAGGGTTTGCTGCACTGAGTCGTACTAGGCCTTGTCAATATTATCGCTGCGACTACCTTCATTGCTCTTATGACGGTTGTCAGATGCGTGGTTTGCACTTGGCAAAGTCAGCCCATCGGGACTCATGCCCACAGCTAGGCACAACGACAGGTACTCGCCTAGAAAGCGATTGAGCTGCTCTTTTTCGTCGCGCGCACGCATGCGCTTGTTGGGATATTCGTAGGCGCCGTGGAATCGGGACTGATGCTGATAGGCCACCACCTCAGCGCTCTTGGTATCGTGATACAGCTGAATGCGCATGTTGGGACTGCTGCCCCAGTCTTGCTTGGGCACCTGGGCCAGTTCAAGCAACGTTGTATAAGGGCCACGCTTGAGAACCTTCAGTTCGACCCGCGTGCCGGAGGCACCGGGCAGCAGCATGACGCACCTGAAGTCTTGCTGGCGCATGTTGGGAAACAGCTGCATCAAACGCAAAAAATTGGTGTCGCACTCGGCCATGTGGCCAGCCAGATCGTGGTGATAACGCCGCCCGAGCTGCTGCGCGCCAGTGGCAAAGTCGTAGCTCAGTTCCGTTGATCGACTGAGAATATCGGCATCTGTTTCTGGGCGTTTGTCTGACAATGACCCGCTCGTCTATGTGGCTTCAGCGAAGCGGTACTATACCCAGCCCGATACCGCGGTGTCATGAGCCAATTGCCCTAACAAGCCTCGGGCAAAGGCTTTTGAAACACTGCGCGCTTCACGTTACATGCACCGACAACAAAGGCATAATCGGCGCTAAATTTGCTTTTCTGTGGCCGTTGGGCTGACAGACCTATAGGAACCGCTTGAATGACACGATCTTGCTCAGCTTTTGCTCGCCGACTGGTGCTATCGACACTGGTGCTTGGGGTTTTAAGCACGCCCGCATACGCCGAGGATCTGGTAGACGTCTTTGTTGCGGCCAAAGATAACGATGCCACCATTGGCGCTGCGCGTGCGTCTTATCGCGCGGACAAGGAGCGTGTGCCTCAAGCGCGATCCGCGCTGTTGCCATCAGTGTTTAGTCGCGTCAGCACCAGCAAGACTGAAACTAAGCTGCCGGGCTTAGATGGCCCCGAAGTGCGCCTACTGGAAGATGGATACAACGACAATAGCTGGAGCGCCCAGTTCTCACAGCCGGTAGTCAATTTGTCCAGCTGGTTTGGTTACAGCAGCGCCAAAGCCTTCGTCAAGGCATCGTCGTTTGCGCTAGAAGCTCAAGAACAGGATCTGATCGTGCGGGTAGCCGAAGCCTACCTGAATATTCTGCGCACCCGAGACCGATTAGATACCACCAATGCCGAGGTCACTGCAGTGCGGCGCCAACTGGAGCAGGTACAGCAGCGTTTCGACGTTGGACTGGTTGCTATTACCGATGTGCTGGAATCTCAGGCTGCCTACGACGCGGCCTTGGTCCGACAGATTCAAGCAGAAACCGACCACTACATCAGTTTTGAAACCCTACGCACCTTGACCGGCCGGGACTACGACCAACTGGCTACCTTGTCCGAATCACTGCCTATCGTGAACCCGGATCCGTTGGACGAGGAAGCCTGGGTTGCAGCGGCGCTGAGTGCCAATCTGGGCATCAAGGCCGCACTGGAACAACTCAGTGCAGCTCAGCAGGACAAAAAGGCGCGGTTATCCGGGCACCTGCCAACGGTGGATGCCACCGTTACCCACAGCAACAACAACAATGGCAACCCGCTGACCCGCAGCTTCAGCCCAGAAGAAAGCGAAACGACTATTTACGGTTTGCAGCTGAACATCCCTGTTTTTCAGGGTGGTCGCACGACGTCTCAGGTAAGAGAAGGCTCGGCTCGGGTAGAACAGGCCAAAGAGCAACTGTTGAATCAGCAGCGCTCGGTCGTCCGCAATACTCGCAGCCTATACAAGTCTGTCACAACCGACGTTGCCAGAGTGCAGGCGCGCTTAAAGTCCATTCGATCCGCTGCCTCTGCTTTAGAGGCCACAGAAACGGGATACGAAGTGGGCACGCGTAATATTGTGGATGTACTTCAAGCCCAACAACGGCTTTACGACTCTCAATTCGCTTACGCGGATTCTCGCTATACCTATCTGCTGAACCTGCTGCGACTTAAGCAGCAAACCGGACTGCTGAACGGCGCTGACCTAGAAGAAATGAACACATTTATGGACCGCGCCAAGCCTGTTGAACGTCTGGTCTCTTTGCGCCAGTCCGCCAGACTCAACTAGTCCAAGCCAACGAGGTTTTGGAGTACCGGCTGCATCAGCTCAATACTGCGCTGCATGGCGCCTTTATTGGCCTGCACCACCGCATCGCCGGCAGCGCCCATCTGCTGGCGTTTAGCCCCATCGTTGAGTAACTCCATCAAAATGTTGGCAAAGGTTTCCTGTGTCACCTGACGAGATGCGCCTGCGGCGCTGAGGTCTGCATAGACTTGAGCAAAGTTGAAGTTGTGTGGCCCAGCGATGACTGGCGTTCGCAAACTGGCAGGCTCGATAGGATTGTGTCCGCCCCGAGGCACTAAGGTTCCGCCAACAAAGGCAACTTCTGCCACTCTATATAGGGGCATAAGCACACCCATTTGATCGATCAAGATCACGCTCCAGGGTCGAGACCCTCCTGGTCGGCTGTTGCTGACCAATTCGCTGTACAAGCACCAATCACCACCCAGCTCCGCGGCGGTTCGGTCCAGTAAGGGCTCGAGTTCTGCTGCTCGATGCGGGTGCCGAGGCGCTAACAACAAGGTGAGATTTGGCAGCTCTTGGCAGGCTTGGCGATGGGCCCGCAGTACCTGCTCCTCCTCACCGGGATGGGTGGACGCCGCGATCCAAGCGCGCCTGCCATCCAAACCCAGACGTTGGCGCTGTTGCTGGGTCCGCTCGCCAATATCCTCCGGCACCTGCAGGTCGTACTTCACGTTGCCAACCAGATGCAGCTGATCGCCAGTGACACCCAGATTGGCAAAACGCTGGACGTGCTCTGGTGTCTGGCAAGCGACCAGATCCAAAGCCCGAAAGACCGGACCCACCAACCAATCGACCCGGCGATAACCCAGAGCAGATTTTTCTGACAACCGCGCGTTCATCAAAATCACGGGAATACCCAAAGCCTTGGCTTCCAAAATCAGCGTGGGCCAAATTTCGGTTTCCATCAGCACCAAGGCCTTGGGTCGGGCGTGCTGCAGAAAACGCCGCACCGCAAAGGTGAAGTCATAGGGGGCGTAGCAGTGTTCCACCACGTCACCCAGCAACGCAGCAACCTGTGCACTGCCCGTGGGCGTCATGGTGGTTACCAAAAATGGCGTAGCCGATTCACCTTGGCCGTAGCGTTCTGACAGGGCTCTGATCGTCGGTGCCGCAGCAATGGTCTCGCCAGCGGATACGGTATGAAACCATACAGGCCCCTGAGTTAATTTAGCGCCGTAAAACCCAAACCGTTCTTTCCAACGGCTTTGATACGCGGGATCCATCTGCCCTCGCCACAACAGCCGCAGAAGCACCAGCGGCAGGGCTAAAATCAGCACGCAGCGGTAGACCCAGAGACCCAGATAACCTGGCACCCTCATACACCGTCTCCCATTGGGTTATTGCTTCTCAGCGCTAGGCCAAAGGTCTGGAGGGCGCTAAGGGCTTGAGCAACCCCGGCACTGACATCGTCTAGAGCAATATCAACGCGGCAGTTAGCCTCAGCGTATCGATCTGCACGCTCGGCACAACCCAGCACCGCCACGCTGGGCCGACCCAAACCATTAGCCACAAAAACCAAGGCTCTGGGTTCAGCAATGCTGCCTAAATCGTGATCCACCAACACCAATGCCCCCGCGTTGGTGAGATAGCGCTCGGCCCGGTTTTGCAAATGGGCCTGATATTCGCTCATGCCATCAATGGGTAAGGCTCGCTCATCTTGGTGACGCCGCTGTCGCCTCGTTTCTTCTTGGCTGGGTCGTGTCTGCGCCGCTGTAAGCTCAAGGTCGGCATCGGTAAAGGTTGTCCACTGCTTTATATGCAATAGATCGACGCTGACCCGGGCTTTTGCCAACTCCGCCTCGATGCGGTCTGCCAGCTCATCGTCACCAACAAATCCCACTAAGGTAACGTCATGACCTTGATCGGCAAGGGCTATGGCCAGCAAACCCGCGCTGCAGTGACCCAGCGGATTTGCGTCCGCCGCACGTTTATCCTCATGGCGTATCCACAGATCTCCCACCACCAGTATATGACCGCCGTCAGGTGATAAAGCCGCAACACTGTTGAGTAAAGATTGGAGCACGCGTACCTCGCTGAGCAGCCTTGCATGGTAGCAGAGCTAACCACCGGGCCGGGAGCCTTAGAGAAGCGTCGTCAAAACCGTTACCATCCGCCGATGGGCAACTCTCAACAGCAATCATCGCAGCAGCAAACCCTTTCGCTGGGTATGTTTGCGCCAATCTATTGGCCGGTTTGGCTGGTGGTCATCGTCATGTGGTGTATTGCCCGGCTGCCCATGGCGTGGATTTTTGCCCTTGGCCGCGCTATTGGCTTGCTGGCCTTTCACTTGGCGCGCTCCCGTCGCCATATTACTCAGGTCAATATTCGCCACTGTTTTCCGAACCTGGATGATGACGCCCAACAGCAACTGGTGCGCAGCAATTTTGCTCATACCGGGGTTGGCACGGTAGAAACCGCTTTGGCTTGGTTAAATCCGCAGCGAGATTTAACCAAGCACTATCGAGTGGAAGGTTTGCAGCACCTACAACAGGCGCAGGCCCAGGGCAAAGGCGTGGTGCTGGTGGGGGCCCACTACACCACCATCGACGTTACCGGTCAGTTTTTAGCTCAGCTGGGTTTTGTAGACGTCATGTACCGGCGCAACAAAAACCCGGTTTGGGAATGGCTGCAAACCCGTGGGCGACGACACTATTTTGACGGTGTCGTAGAACGCAGTGATATGCGCCAAATTATTCGACGTCTACAGGCCGGACGAGCCATGTGGTACGCCGCGGATCAGGACTATGGCCCCAAACATTCGGTGTTTGCGCCGTTTTTTGGCATACCCACCGCCACCATTACCGTGGCCTCTCGGTTGGCTCAACGCAATCAATCGCCAGTGCTCATGCTGCATCAAATACGAGATATGCAGCAGCGCACTTGGACCCTGCGCTTTAGCCCTTTGCTTGAGAACTTTGCCCAAGAGGATGCTCAGATTGGCGCTGCCCGCCTGAATGCGCTGCTGGAAGAAACCCTGCGCGAGGTGCCGGATCAGTATCTGTGGATGCACCGCCGTTTTAAGACCCGCCCGCCGGGGCAAGACTCGTTTTACCGCAAGGGTTAGGCATACAATAGCCCGCTTACAATTTCAGGACATTTCCTTGCTGCCAACTTTTCACGAGATGCTGACCCAACTGGTCGCGGAGCCGTCTGTCAGCTCTACATCGCCGGAAATTGACCGCAGCAATCTGCGGGTAATTGAGCATCTGGCCAACTGGTTGAACGACCTGGGTTTTCATACCCAGGTCATGCCCCTGCCCCATCGTCCAGATAAAGCCAATCTGATCGCAACCTTAGGCGGCAACATCAATGATGGCTTAGGCGGTGTGGTTTTGGCCGGTCATACCGATACAGTGCCCTTCGACGAAGCGTTGTGGGACAGCGATCCGTTTACCATCAAGGACCATCAGGACCGCTACTACGGCCTCGGCAGTTGCGATATGAAAGGGTTTTTCCCGGTTGCCCTTGAAGCCGCCGCCACGTTTAGCAAGCAGCAACTCAGCGCCCCCCTGACCCTGGTCGCAACCTCTGACGAGGAATCGTCCATGGCCGGCGCCCAATACCTTTTGGAAAGCGGCAAGCCCAAGGCCGACTACGCCATCATCGGCGAGCCGACGGCTATGCAACCGATTTTCGCCCATAAGGGCATCAGCATGATGTCGATCAAGATCGAGGGTGCATCCGGTCATTCATCTGATCCCAGTCTTGGAGCCAATGCACTAGACGCTATGCACGCCGTGATGAGCGAGTTGATTCGCCTGCGTGAGGAACTGGCAGCCAGCGCATGCAATGACGCTTTTGCGGTGAACATTCCCACCATGAACTTGGGCTGCATGCGCGCCGGTGACAATCCAAACCGCATTTGTGGCCACGCAGAACTGCAAATCGATTTGCGCCTGCTGCCTGGCATGGATTCAGATCTGGTACATGAGCAACTGGAGCAGCGGATTCAACAGGTGGTCAGCAATCTGGGGGTCAGCCTACGATTGGATAAAGCCTACCCGCCGATCCCACCTTTTGAGACCGATCCCAACGGCGCCCTAGTGCAGACCTTGAGCAATCTCAGTGGCAATCAACCCGGCACCGTTGCTTTCGGTACCGAAGCGCACTTTATGCAGACCCTGGGCATGGAAACCGTGGTTTGGGGGCCGGGCAGCATCGACCAAGCGCATCAGCCCAATGAGTATTTGGACAAGAGCCAGCTTGGGCCTGCTACCGATACACTGCGCAGCGTTATTCAACGCTTTTGTTTGGCCTAGCTTATGAATACTAACGATTATTCTCAGTGGTTTCGGGGCTCAACCCCCTACATCAGCGCCCATCGAAGCAAGACGTTCGTGGTCTTCCTGGGCGGTGATGCTATGGCTCATCCCAACCTGACCAACATCGTTCACGATTTGGCGCTGCTCAACGTTTTGGGCGTGCGCCTCGTGCTGGTGCATGGCGGTCGCCCACAGCTCGATGCGGCGTTGCCTGCCTCCAAGTCCCATCATAACCGACGCGTCACTCGACCCGAGGACATGGACACGGTGACAGGGCTGTATGGTTTGCTGCGCAGTCAGCTGGAAGGCCTGTTCTCAACCGGGTTGCCCAATACGCCACTGCATACCGTCAATGTCAGCGTGGTATCCGGCAACTTTGTCACCGCCAAACCCGTTGGCGTTATTGACGGCGTGGATCATCTGCTCACCGGTCAATTGCGGCACTTGGAAGTACAACGGATCAATCAGCTGTTGGATACAGGCAACATTGTGTTGCAGTCGCCACTGGGATTTTCCGGTTCTGGCCAAGCCTTCAATCTTGCTTCTGAGGAACTCACCGCAGACATCAGCATTGCGCTGGGTGCAGACAAGGTAATTTTCTTCGATCAGGCCGAGCACCTGACGACCTCTCAGGGCACAAGAGAAGGCACCGTAACTCCTAGCTCTCTTGAAGCGCATCTAGACAAACTCTCAGACACCACCGCATTGCGCTTCGCCGCCATGGCCCGAGCCGTGCGCGCAGGGGTCAAAAAAGCGCATCAAATTTCCTACGAAATCGACGGGGGCTTGTTGCAAGAGCTGTTTACTGCTGACGGCGTAGGCACCCAGGTGATTGAGGAACGCGCCCACCCGGTCAGAGCAGCAGGCTTGAATGACGTGGCGGACATTGTGGAAATCATTCGTCCGCTGGAGGAAAGCGGCGCCTTAGTCAGGCGTTCTCGGGATCGTCTAGAACAAGAAATCACCCATTTTCTGGTGGCCGAAGTGGATGGCGTTACCGTTGGCTGCTGCGCGGTTTACCCCGAAGCGGACTATGCGGAACTGGCCTGCGTCGCGGTCAGCGACCTGTACCGACGCGGCAGCGCTGGCGTGGCAATTGGCGCCAACTTGCTGAAAGCCGCAGAGCAACGGGCCCGGCAATTGGGCGCGAGTCAGCTCTTTGTGCTGACGACTCAAACACAAGAATGGTTTGCCGAACGGGGTTTTATCAGTGGCGACGTCGAACAGTTACCCCAAAGCCGACAATCTCTTTACAACTGGCAGCGCGGCTCCAAAGTGCTGTTCAAACCCTTGGGGTAGACACCCCAACGTTTAACTGAGGAAATCTCATGGCTGAAGAACGCCCCTATAGCTCCATTGTTGTTGATGGAGTGGAACAAGCCCCCAGCCGGGCCATGCTGTATCCCACCGGCTTTACTGCCGAGGACTTTAACAAGCCGCAAATTGGTATTGCTTCTACATGGAGCATGGTCACCCCCTGCAACATGCACATTAACGAGCTGGCTGAGGCGGCGGCCATGGGTGCGGACGAAGCCGGGGCTAAATCTGTGCTGTTCAATACCATCACCGTGTCTGACGGCATTTCCATGGGTACCCCTGGCATGCGCTATTCCCTGGTCTCTAGGGAGGTAATTGCCGATTCCATCGAAACCGTTGTGGGCGCCCAGGGCTTTGACGGTTTTGTGGCCATCGGCGGCTGCGACAAAAACATGCCAGCCTGCGGTATGGCCATTGCTCGCATGAATCGACCCAGCGTTTTTGTTTATGGCGGAACGATTTTGCCCGGTAAAGAACGGCGCGACATCGTCTCGGTGTTTGAGGCCGTCGGCGGCCACGCCGCAGGAACTGTGTCCGACATTGAGCTAAAGGATGTGGAAGCCACGGCAATCCCAGGACCCGGTTCCTGTGGCGGCATGTACACCGCCAATACCATGGCGTCTGCCATGGAGGCCTTGGGCCTGTCTTTGCCCGGTAGTTCCGCGCAAAACGCGGTCAGCCAAGACAAAAAACAGGACAGCTACAATGCCGGCGCCGCGGTGCGCAACCTGATCAAACTTGGCATCAAGCCCAGCGATATTCTCAGCCGGGAAGCCTTTGAAAACGCCATTACCTTGACCATCGCTCTTGAAGGCTCCACCAATGCGGTGCTGCATTTGTTGGCCATTGCCCATGCCGCCAACATTCCTCTGACCATCGACGATTTCAGCCGCGTTGGTAAGCGTGTTCCTGTGTTAGCAGACATGCGCCCGGCTGGGGTCTATGCCATGAGCGAGTTGATCGAAATTGGCGGTATCTTGCCGCTGATGAAAACGCTGCTGCAGGAAGGACTGCTGCACGGTGACTGCATGACCGTTACCGGCAAGACCATGGCGGAAAACTTAGCTGATGTGGCGGACTATCCGGCGGAGCAAAAAATCATTCGCCCGCTGTCTAACCCCATTAAGAAAGACAGCCACTTGGTCGTGCTGCGCGGCAACCTGGCACCAGAAGGCGCCGTAGCCAAAATCACCGGCCACGAAGGACTGACCTTTACCGGCACCGCCCGGTGTTTTCATGGCGAAGAAGCGGCCATGGCCGCCATCATGGATGGCACCGTGGTCAAAGGCGATGTGGTCATTGTTCGCTACGAAGGACCCAAGGGTGGGCCAGGCATGCGCGAAATGCTCAGCCCCACCAGCGCCATCAACGGTCGCGGTCTTTCTCAGGATGTGGCGCTGCTGACCGACGGGCGTTTTTCCGGCGGCTCCCATGGGTTTGTGATTGGCCACGTGACACCAGAAGCGCATTTGGGCGGGCCAATTGCTCTAGTGGAGGACGGCGACACCATTACCGTGGACGCGGAAAAAGCCGAGATTAATCTGCACGTCAGTGATGAAGAGCTAGCGGCGCGGAAAGCTAACTGGCAGGCGCCTGCGCCTTATACCCAGCGCGGCACCTTGGCCAAGTACGCGCAGTTGGTCAGCTCTGCCAGCGAAGGGGCGGTCACCGACAAATACCTTGGCGACTGATGAGCGTTGAGCCGTGTTGCGCACTGTGTGGTGAAAGCCAGCACTTAACCAAGATACCCAGCTACAAAATCTGGGTATGCCAAGGTTGTTGGGATGGGGCCGCTAACGGTTGGCCCCAGGCGGCGGAGCAAAGGTTGTTTCAGGCCCTGGCTGCACAGGGCTTGCTGATACCCGACCGCAACGCCGCAGGCCTATTGCCTCGGGATTACGCGCCGCCGTCGGATTACGCGCTTTAGCGTTAGGGTAGTTTAGCTGAGCAGCTTAAGCAGATTTCTCGTCTAGCTGCTCTGAGCGTCCGCAGTCAGCACCAGTCGTACCGCGACACCGGCGTCGGGAGACCCCACTAACAATGCCACCACGCGATCACCAAAGCCGTACTTGTCAGCCATCAGCTGATTCAGCTCACCGATGGTCTTGGGTTCGGGCACCGCGTATACCGAATAACGGTGCGCGCCCCGGATCAAGATTGCGGGATCTGTTGGGTCGTGAAGGATGAGTCGCTGATACCAACCAGAGCTCTGATCGGCGCGCAGCCACATAGACTCCTCATGATCGGCCACCCAAAGTCGAGTGGTGACGTCGTCACCTTGTTGATCCGCGGTGATCAGCTGCACAACCTCGCCGCTTTCCGACGCCCCATAGACCAACACCAGATAAACAACTGACAGTCCTGTGATTAGCGCTACTCCCCGTTTCAACGCGTTAATCATGGGCCTTCGATCCTTTGTTATCTGCTGCTGTATTCGTGCACAAAATCCACCAAGAACTTCACGTTGTCCACGGGAGTCTCAGGAATAATGCCGTGGCCCAGATTAAAGATATGACCTGGCCGACCTTGAACTTGGTCTAACAACCACTGGGATTGGGAGGCCACCGATGCTTGATCTGCGCACAGCACGATAGGATCTAAATTGCCCTGCACCGCCTGACAGCCCAGTTGGTCCCAGGTGGGCTTCAATGGCGTGCGCCAGTCGAAGGCCAGAACGTCGATGTCCAACTCGGATACCGCTGGCAGTAAGTGATAGTTGCCCGTGCCAAAGTAAATCACCGGCACCGTACCCGCTAACGCATCGACTAAGGCTTTCAAGTGCGGCTCGACATAGCTGCGATAGTCCTGCACCGACAGATTGCCTACCCAGGTATCGAACAACTGTACCGCCTCAACCCCAGCACTGATTTGCAGCTGCAGGTAGCTCGCCAGCTGGCCGGTCAGCTTGGTCATCAACTGATGCCAAAGGTCCGGCGCCTCGTACATCATCTTTTTCACAAACACGTAGTTGCGCGAACCTTTACCTTCGATGGCATAGGAAGCCAAAGTGAACGGCGCGCCAGCAAAACCGATCAGGGCAACCTCCTTGGGCAACCCTTCATTAATGCAGCGCACGGTATCGGCAATGTAGGGTGTGTGTTCCAACGCTGGCGCCGTTGCCAAATTCGCCACATCAGCGGCACTGCGGATGGGATTGGCGAATACTGGGCCTTGGCCCGGTACGTATTCCAAGTCCAAGCCCATGGGCTCAAGAATGGGCAACAGGTCCGCGAACATGATGGCGGCGTCTACGCCCAGGATGCGTTGGGCATCCAGGGTGGCCTGAGCAGCACGCTCGGGGTCTTTGAAAAAGTCGAGACTGGGCAGATCACCTTTCACCTGATGATATTCCGGCATGTAGCGCCCGGCCTGGCGATTCAACCATATCGGTGTATGGGCCGTTTGCTCACCACGACACGCTTGCAAGAAGACTTTGTCCATCTACTTCCCTTAACTGTGAATTTAACCGGCCAGCCTGGCCTTAATCGATACCCATGGGGTCAACATCAGCGTCGTAATCGACGCCATCGATGCCGAAGCCAAAGATCTTCAGAAAGTCCTCGCGGAAGCCTGCTAGGTCACCCAGTTCTGGCAAATTCTCGGTGTTCACCAGGGGCCAACGGCGCTTCACTTCCGTCTGCACGGTCTCGGCCAGCTCAAGGTCATCAACTCGGATACGGCCTGCATCGTCTAGGCGCATTGCCGCCCCGGACTGCAGCTGACTGGCAAACAAACGATCAATGTGTTCGATGCACTCTTCGTGGCTACCTTGCTCTTTCATGACCTGAAAGAGCAGTGCGGCGTACAGCGGCACAACGGGGATAGCGGCACTGGCCTGACTGACAATGGCTTTGAGCACGGCCACCCGAGCGTCTCCGCCCACTGCCTCAAGGCTTTGCTGTATTTCCCCGCTGGCTCGATCCAGATCCGCCTTGGCTTTGCCCAAGGTTCCTTCCCAATAAATGGGCCAGGTCAGCTCGCTACCAATATAGGTATACGCCACGGTCTTGGCCCCCGGAGCGAGCAAATCAGCGGCCAAAAGCGCATCAATCCAATACTGCCAATCCTCGCCGCCCATTACCGTTACCGTATCAGCGACTTCTTGTTCCGTGGCAGGCTCTAGAGCGACGTTGGAGACCTCGCCTTTTTCCACATGCACGGTTTTGATGTCCAGTACCTCGCCCAAGGGCTTAATCGCCGACCGATGCAAGACCTCGGTTTTGGGATGCTGACGCACTGGCGAAGCCAGGCTGTACACCACCAGATCTATCTGCCCCAGATCTGCCTTAATGGTATCCAGCACTTGCTGGCGCATGGCATCTGAAAAGGCGTCACCATCCAAGGTTTTGGCATATAGGCCTTGTTGGGAGGCTCGACGCTCAAAGGCCTTGTTGTTGTACCAGCCTGCGGATGCAGTCTTGCTCTCGGCGGGCGCTTTCTCAAAGGACACGCCCAGGGTGTTAGCGCCGCAGCCAAATCCCGCCACAATGCGACTGGCCAGCCCATACCCGCCGGAACAACCCAAAACCAACACATTGCGAAACGCGCCATCCGCGCACTGGCCTTGCTTTACAACGTAGTCAATCTGTTGGTCTACATGCGCTGCACAACCCCTAGGGTGGGCTGTGGTACATATGAATCCGCGGATACGGGGTTTTACGATCATGGCTTTACCTTCCGGACTTGGACTGTGAGGACGTCAAGCATCAGGCGCCGACGCGGCCGCCATCATACCCGCTCCCACCGCCCAGCGCATGATGCCCTCCACATCGAGTATGCGTGGGCCATCACGGCGCACGGTGATCTGAGCGCTTTCGCCTTCGGCGAGGGCATGATCCCGGTCACCATCCAGAGCAATAACGCCGGGGCCGTGAAATTGCAGAACTTCATCAAAGTTGGTACGTCGGGTGTTGATCACCCCAACATCACGAAAATGACCCGGCGACAGCGGCGCGCGCACCACGGCACCTTGTGAACCCATCTCAACCCAAAGGCCGCAATCGTCTGCTGCGTAAACCGGATCCACAAAACCGCCAATGGGGGACATACCCACCGAGTTAGGTTCCGCCCGGGTCAACAACATGCTGTCTAAGCGATCTGCGTCAAAGGGCAGCAAATTGCCAACATGATCCCGGCGCAACAACACCGCATCAATCAAACCAATATCCGTTTGTTTGGGGGTTTGCAGATGCAGCACCTTGGCCCGGGGTCGCAAGCTGTCGGGCATATCTCGGGTTTTGCCCAGGGCATTGAGCCCCGCCACCATGCCGCCCAGGGTGGGCTCCATCAGCGCTGGAAAGACGTTATTGGTGCCGGTGGAAATGGGAACCAAGTCGATATCGCTGTCTGCTCGGACCAAGGCCCGATTGGTACCATCGCCACCCAGAGAAACCACGGTATGACAACCCTGGGCTTTGAATATCTGCATGGCGGCAACGGTGTCTTTAGCGCTGTTGGTGAGCGGTATGTCGACAATGTGTACCTTGGCCTGCAGCGGCATCAGCTCCAGCGCCCCCTCAGCGATACGGAAGGGTTCTCTGGCGATGTACAGATCCGTGACACCGACCGCATCGGCGCCGGCGGCTACCCGGGCGACGATGTCGCGTTTGGCCTCATGAGTCATGTTGGCGGCTCGAGCTGCGAGACGGCGCACATCTCTGCCCGACATGGGGTTAACGCACAGGGCCAATTTGCCGTTGGCTACGGGCGTGGTGCTCACTGGGCGCGCTCAAGCGTTTGGGTGGTATAGGCGCTGCTGTGGCGTTCATCGGCGTCGAATCGCTGCTGCTCAATCACCGTCCATTGCGCTTCGTCATAGACAGGAAAGAACACATCGCCATGTGGCGTATCGTGCACCAGCGTCACGTACAGCCGATCGGCCATGGGCAGCGCCAGCTCGTAAATTTGCGCGCCGCCAATCACCATGACCTCATCTACTCCATCGATCAGGGCCTGACTGGCCGCAAGCTCAACGGCTTCTTCAAGAGTGGATACCACTTGAACCCCCTCTCGCTGCCACTGAGTATTTTGGGTGAGCACAATATTGGTGCGCCCGGGCAGCGGCGCTTTCATGGATTCGAAGGTCTTGCGACCCATAATCACCGGACGTCCCATGGTGGTTTTCATGAAGTGCCGCATGTCGTTGGGTAACCGCCAGGGCAAAGAGTTATCCCGACCGATTACACGATTTTCGGCCATGGCCCAAATCAGCGATAACTGCATAGATGTGGTGTCCTGATTCAGACTGCAATAGGCGCTTTGATGGCGCCGTGGCACTCATAGCCAATGAGCTCAAAGTCTTCATATTTGAAGCCGAAGATGTCTTTGACATCGGTATTGAGCTGCATTTGCGGTAAGGGCAAAACACTACGGGCAAGCTGCAAATCGGCCTGCTCCAGATGGTTGGCGTACAGATGTGCATCCCCCATGGTGTGCACAAAATCACCCAGCTCCAGGTCGCAGACTTGTGCAATCATCATGGTCAGCAGGGCATAGGAGGCTATGTTAAAAGGAACGCCCAAAAAAATGTCCGCACTGCGCTGATATAGCTGACAAGATAACTTTCCATCAGCCACGTAGAACTGGAACAAGGTATGACAGGGTGGCAGCGCCATGTTGTTCACTTCCGCCACATTCCAAGCACTCACAATATGACGGCGGCTGTCTGGGTTGTTGCGAATACCTTCCACTAGGGTTTCGATTTGATCGATGGTGCTGCCGTCGGGACCAGGCCAGGAGCGCCACTGGGAGCCGTAAACTGGGCCCAATTCGCCATGCTCATCTGCCCACTCATCCCAGATGTGGACGTTATGATCGGTTAGATAGGCAATGTTCGTTGACCCAGACAAAAACCACAAAAGCTCGTGGATGATGCCTTTGAGGAACATTTTTTTGCTGGTGACCAAGGGAAAGCCAGCAGCCAAATCGAAGCGCATTTGATGACCAAAAACACTGTAGGTGCCTGTGCCTGTTCGATCCGCCTTGTAGGTTCCGTTTTCGCGCACATGGCGCATCAGGTCGAGGTACTGTTGCATGCTAAAATGCTCTTGCTGTGCCGCTTGGCATCTTACCAGTCATGGTGTAACCCGGCGATCAGATCTTCCCATCAGAAGAGTGACGCTGCTTGGAAAGGTAAAACAATAGGCCTCCAGCGAGAATCATGGGCATGGAAAGAAGCTGACCCATACTGAAGAAGTCCAGCAGCACAAAACCGATATGGGCGTCTGGTGAACGGAAGAACTCGGTCAAAAACCGAAAACTACCGTACCCCAGCAAAAAGGCGCCAGACAGCACGCCTTTGGACCGCGGTTTAAGTGCCAGCCACCAGAGAATGACAAACAGCAGCAAGCCTTCGGTGGCTGCCTGATACAGCGACGAGGGGTGTCGCACCGCGTTCTCCCAAACGCCAAAACACACGGGGTTTAGGTCTGCGACGGCAGGACAAGGAAATACCAAGCCAACGCCGTTTTCGGCGATACGGCCCGGCAGCTCCATATTGATGAAATTGCCCAAGCGCCCCAGGCCCAACCCGACTGGACACAGTGGCGCCAAAAAATCCGTAATGGTGAGAAAGTCTTTGTCCCAGCGGCGACCAAACAACAACATCGCCACCAACACCCCGAGAAAGCCGCCATGAAAGGACATGCCTCCTTCCCAAACGCGAAACACATACAGCGGATCTGCAGCTAGGCGTTCCGCGGCGTAGAAAAGCACGTAACCAACACGACCGCCTAATACCGCGCCCATGGCGCCGTAAAATACCAAATCTGATATCTGCTCGGCCGTCCAAGAGCCAGTCACCGCAACAGGACGGTGGTTGATTCGCCAATTGCCCAACAAATAAACCGCGGTAAAACCCAGAAGGTACATCAACCCATACCAACGCAGTGCTACCGGACCTAGGGCAACGATGACGGGATCAATTACCGGATAGTTCATGGACCACCTTGGTTGCAAGACTTAGCCGCAGAATACCCCAAAGTCCTGATACACTCGCTACCTTCTTCGTCGACTAGGCCCGCTTTATGTGCCTTATTTTGTTTCGTTTTCGTCCCCAAACCGATGAGCCGCTATTGGTGGCTGCCAACCGCGACGAAGTACATCAACGAGCCAGCGCCCAGGCACAATTCTGGGAGGACGAACCCCACATTTTGGCGGGCCGAGATCTGGTGGCCGGGGGCACCTGGCTGGGTTGTTCCAAACAGGGCAGGTTTGCTGCACTGACCAATTTCACCCAAGACCCGAATGCGACTTTTCCAAAATCTCGGGGCGCCCTAGTACACGGCTTTTTGGCTGGCAGCGAATCCGTCAAAGACTATGCGCTGGGCTTAAACGGCGATGACTTCGCAGGTTACAACCTGCTGCTATTCGACGGCAGCCGGCTGCTGTACACCACCAACATCAGCGAACCCGGTCAGCCTCGCAGCCGATTGTTACCTGCAGGCGACTACGGATTAAGCAACGCTGAACTGGGCGCAACCTGGCCAAAATGCGTGGATGGTGCTCGCCGCCTTGGAGCGTTAGTGGATGGTGAACACAGTAACGACCAGTTGGTTGAGCTGTTGAATGATCAACAGGTACCCGAGGATGAGCGCCTACCTGACCGGGGCAAACCCATCGAGGCGGAACGTCATTTAGGCTCTTGCTTTATCAGCGATAGCCACTACGGCACTCGGGCTAGTACGGTGGTTCGCGTGGGCCGGCAGCAGATCTATTTCGCTGAGCAGACGTATCTGCCCAATGGGGTGGTTGGGCCTAAGGCGGAATACGAATTCCCACTGGAGTCAGAGACCATAGCCAGTTCCGGCTGACTAAGCCCAAAAACCCTGCTCTGGGAAAGCGCGAGGGCCAGAGGGCAAGAGGCCAAGACGGCCAAAAGACTAGCGCTTCACTTTACCAATCAGATCGATCAGCTCGTCGAATTTCTTGCGTTGCTCTTCATGATCATCGGCTTTAATCGCTGACGCCACACAGGTAGCGGCGTGATCTTTTAAAATTGCGTCCTCCACCTTCACAAATGCAGCTTTTATCGCCTGCATTTGTTGCAGTACGTCGATACAGTACCTGTCCTCGGCGATCATGCGGCTAATGCCGCGAACCTGACCTTCGATTCGGCTGAGCCGGCGAAGATTCGCTTCTTTTTGAATTTTCATAGAGCGTTGAGAAATACTGGGTAGGGGTATAGTGTATTTGCTATGGAACGTCTGCGAAACCCACTTTCGGCATTTCTTTGTGCTTGGCTAGTTTTTGCCGGCATGGTCTGCGTTTGCGGCCCGGTCCATGCCAATGCACCGACATCTGCGCCAATAACCCAATCAACATCACTCGCCCAGGCGCACCATGCGGCTGCAGACCATGGAACAGCCGAGCAACCCGGCCACTGTGCCAACAACTCCTGTCCGGACTGCGCCTCGAATCTTTTAGGCATGTCTCCGGATCGAGACCTCCAGTACACCACCACTCGCCTACTGACAGCTGAAGAACCCAGTCTTGATGCTCATTTACCGCCACTAACCTTACCCCCACCACCCAGACTTGCTGCGATCCCCCTACCGGCAAGCACTTCTCCTCCTACCCGGGATAACCCGGTGCAACTGCGAGATCGACTCCTCGAATAGCCTTGCTCTTGGTTTGAAGCGGACCCTCTGCGTCCCCGTAAAACTCGCCCATGGCGAGAGTTACGCAACGAAGTCAAAAACCAAAACCATTAATACATTCAGGAAACGCCGGTATGAAATCCAGAGTCACGCTATACGCTGTGATGGCGGCCTTGGCTGCGGCGGGCTGTGCCAGTTTGCCCGCCGACCTCGGCCAGCAGGAGGTAGATGCCCTGACTGCCGAACGCGGCCGAGCCCTGCCCGATCAAAGCGCATCATCCCTTATCGAAAAACTGAGTCAGGAACCCCTCAACCACGATACCGCTGTTGCTTTGGCCCTGGCTAACAACCCAGAGCTGGCACTGCGCTTTGCCGAACTGGGCCTCGGGGCGGCAGAAGTCTACGCCGCTGGAAGAATTCGCAACCCGGTATTGGCCGCGGAACTGTTGCTGCCAAATCGCTCGGACGAAGACAACGCTTTGGCCATTGATTTGGTGGGATCCCTGACGGATCTCTTGACCCTTGGGGCGCGAAAACGCCTAGCCGCTGCGGAATTTGCTGCACTGCAAGAAGAGGTCGGCGCCAGGGTACTGGAAACCGCAGTAGCAGCAGAAAAGGCCTACGTTGGCTATGTTGCCACGCGCCAGCGGACGTTAATGCAGGAGCAAATCACCAAGGCTGCGGACCTGTCTTTGCAGCTGGCCCAACGCTACTACGACGCCGGCAACCTGCCCCCTCGGCAACACGCCATGGCTCAAGGCGCCGCAGCAGAACAACGCCTACACAGCCTAGAAGCTCAAGCCACGGAGTCCCAGGCCCGCAACGAACTAGCAACCATGCTCGGCATTGCCGCGGACAAGTCTTGGCGGGTGCCTGCACATTTACCCGAACCCGGGAACCAAACTGAGGCCCTTGCCGACCTGCAATTGCTTGCCAGCCAAAGTCGTTTGGATCTCAAGGCTGCCAAGGCCCGGATCAAAATCGCTGAGGACCACGCCGGCATCACGCGACGCACCCGATGGGGGGCAGAACTGGACGCGGGCGTGGTTTATGAACGCGAGACCGATGGAGGCGAGTTGATTGGCCCAACGGTTGCATGGGAACTACCACTCTTCTCCCAAGGTCAGGACGCCCAACTGCGCTCAATGGTGGAGGTGCAGCAGGCCGTTATCGTCTACCGGAAGCTGTCAGTAGACATTCGTAACCAAGTGCAATTGGCCCATGCCGCCATGTCCAACGCCAAGGCCAGAGCGCAAACCTATCAACAGCTGCTGATACCCGCCCGCATGACCGCCACACAGCGCGCCCAAGAGGAAGAGAACTTCATGCTGATTGGTACCTTTGAGCTCATCAAAGTAAAGCAGGACGAATACGCCGCTTACGCGGGCTACCTAGATGCCCTTCGAGACTACTGGCTCGCGCGCACCGATTTACGCTACGCCGTGGGCAATTCCCTGCCCCGCAGCACTGAGCCCGAGGGCAAGCAGATTCATGTTGAATCCCTAATCCAGCCCCGGGCACATTCAGGACACGGTCATCATGGCGCACCGCAGACCCAAACCCCGGCGCCCCATCAACGTCATCACCAACACCCTAAGCCCCCACAAAACCATCGTGAACACCAACACCGCGGTCATGGGCGCTCCCACAAGGAACACTAATCATGGATAAATCACGTCGACACTTTGTTTCGTTAGGCGGCGCGGGATTGGTGGCAGCTACCATCGCCGGACCGCTAAACCTGCCCGCTGCCCAAGCCCAGTCCGCGGCGAGAGCAACGCCAGCAGACCCGAGCGCGGCAAAGGGCCATAGCACTCGTACGCTCAACGGTTGGACCCTGCCCTATAAGCTGAAAAATGGGGTTAAGGAGTTTCATCTCATCGCTGAAGAGGTGGATCACGAATTTGCACCGGGCACCACGGCCAAATGCTGGGGCTATAACGGCTCCACCCCAGGGCCCACTATCGAAGCGATCGAAGGCGATCGAGTACGTATTTTGGTCACCAATGGCCTAAAGGAACATACCTCGGTGCACTGGCATGGCATTTTGCTGCCCAGCGGCATGGACGGGGTATCCGGTCTGACCCAGCCTTCGATAAAGCCCGGTGAAACCTATGCTTACGAGTTCATGCTGAAGCAGCACGGCACGCACATGTATCACCCCCATGCCGACGAAATGACCCAGATGGCGGTGGGCATGATGGGCATGTTCATTATTCATCCCAAAAATCCGGAACCTCGAACCATTGACCGGGACTACTGTTTTTTGCTGCACAACTGGGCAGTACACCCGGGCACCTACCGACCGGATCCGGCAGTTATGGTGGAGTTCGACCTGTGGACCTTTAACTCCAAAGTCTTTCCCGCTATTGAGCCCATCGTGGCTCGTACCGGCGAGCGCGTGCGGGTGCGGATCGGCAATCTGTCCATGTGGAACCACCCCATACACATGCACGGAGTGCAGTTTCAGGTCACGGGATCCGACGGCGGTCGCTGGCCCGAAAGCGTCTGGCGCACGGAAAGTACCGAGATCATCGGCGTGGGCCAGACCCGCGATATCGAGTTCATCGCTGAACCCGGGGACTGGGCCTTTCATTGCCACATGTCTCATCACACCATGAACGCCATGGGCCACGATGTACCTAACACGCTAGGCGTGGACCAGAGCGGCGTGGAGCAGGAAATACGCAAGATGTTGCCGGGGTTTATGGCCATGGGCGAGCACGGCATGGCCGAACATCAGCACCATGTGGACATGGGCCATCACCAAGGGCCGCGTAATACCCTGGCCATGATGACCGGCAAAGGCCCATACGGAAATCTTGAGATGGGAGGCATGTTTACCACGGTGAAAGTGCGGAATGACCTGCCCCCCGGGGATTACAAAGATCCTGGCTGGTATCAAGCCCCGAAAGGCACCGTGGCCACTCGGGTGAGTACCGACCCCAACTATGGCAAGCCCCCGCGCAAACCCACCTAGGCACATCAAAGGCCCAAGGGGTGAAGTGGCTCGGTCCTTACGGGGCTGAGCCATTACCGAAAAGGGAGGTCCGGGAAGCGAGGCCCGGGAAGCGAGGTCTAGTCGCTACCAGAGCTGATCTTTGGCGCGCTGGGGGAAGCCCTCGTCATAGGTTTTGGCATCGAACCCCTGGAGACTTTCGGCCAGCAATGCCCCGGCGGTTGGCAGGCTGGCGCTTTCGTCCCCTGCGGCCCAAAGCCTGGAGCGCATCAACGCCTTCGCGCATTGAAAGTACACCTCGGCTACCTTGATCACGATGACCGTTCGCGGCGTCTGGGTTGGTCTTTGACTGGGGTCTTGTTCTAATTCTTGATTGGAGGTCGCGCTAGAACCTTGGCGCTGAAAATGATCGGTGACCTCCCCGTCTGCCGTCACCACCCCTGTACCATTTACCCGCACCACTGTCTGGGAACCCGGCACCATAAACATCAGGCTGACCCGGCCATCACGCACAATGTTCGCCAAGGAATCCAGGCGATTGTTGCCTCGCCAATCCGGCATCCAAATCGTTTTGGCGTCTTTCAAATAAACCACTTCACCGCTATCCCCTCGTGGACTGGCGTCGGTACCCTCGGGGCCGACGGTAGAAAGCACCACAAATCGTGATGCGGCAATCCAGCGTTGATACAGCGGGGTAATGTGGTCACAGACCTTATCGATGGCGCCTTGAGGCACATCGGCATACAAGGATTTAAGCTGCTCCACCGATTCAATAACCTGCATACCTGCCTCCTGGTACTAGCTGAGGATTTAGCTTTCTAGACCACCGGTCTGGGGTGCGGGCCTAGCCCGCTGGTTGTACAGCAGCGCTCGTAAAGCCGCGGCTTCGTCTTTGGACAGCTTGGAAAAATCATTTTGCATCTGAGACCCAACCGCCATGCCGCGCTGCACCGCCGGTCGTTCACTGAGCTCCTCAAACCAACGCTTGAAGTACTTAAACTCATTAATATCCTGGCCCTGCCCTTCCCAGTTCACGGTCCATGGGTAACAAATCATGTCCGCAATGGTGTATTCATCACCACACAGATATCGCTGGTTGTAGAGCTGATTGTTAAGCACGCCATAGAAGCGATTTACCTCATCAGTAAAACGGGTGATGGCATAACTCTGGTCTCCGGCATCGGCTCCTAAGCGCCGAAAGTGCCCGCACTCTCCAGTCTTGGGGCCTTGATTGGCCATCTGCCAGATGACCCACTGAATGACGTTGTACTTACCTCGCGGATCAGAGGGCATGAAGCGCCCGGTTTTCTCTGCGATGTAGAGCATAATTGCGCCTGACTCGAACACCGACAGCGGCCCCTGGCCGTCGCCGGGATCGTGGTCCACCAGGGTGGGCATACGATTGTTAGGATTGATGCGCAGAAATTCGTCAGTGAACTGGTCGCCCTTACCGATATTGCATTCGATGACGTTGTAATCCAGGCCACACTCTTCCAACTGAATAGTGACTTTCTTGCCATTCGGGGTGGGCCAATAGTGTAAATCCAGCATAGTGAAGTTCCTGATGTTTGCTCGACGAATCGGTATTCTGTCACTGCCGCATCTGGCAGAAAACCGCAGAATTTTTTGGAAAGAACATGGATACATCGTTAAACGGCAAAGTCGCTCTGATCACCGGCGCTAGCAAAGGACTGGGACTGGCCATGGCCAAGGCCTACTACAGCCATGGGGCCAAAGTAGCGCTACTGGCTCGGGGCGCAGAGGATCTCGCCGCTGCCGAAGCGGAAATACAGGCCCTATCGCTAACCCCGGACTATCAACAAAGCGCCGCCGTTGCTGGCTATCAATGCGACGTCACCGACCCTCAAGCGCTTATCGAAACCCACCAGCAGGTCGTGGCCAACTTTGGCAGCGTCGATATTCTGGTCAGTAACGCCGGACAATCTGCCGCCAAGCCGTTTTTGAAAATCACCGATGAGGACTGGCAGGCAGACTTAGATCTTAAGTTGATGGCTGCCATACGCCTGACGCGACTGGTCTGGCCAGATATGGCGGCAAACCAGTGGGGGCGCATCATCAATTTGCTTAACGTCTATGCCAAGCTGCCAGACGCGGGTACCGCGCCGACATCTATTTCCCGAGCGGCAGGCATGGCGCTCACAAAAGTTCTCAGTGCCGAGGGAGCGCCTGACAACATTTTGGTTAATGCCATGCTCATCGGCTTCATCGAAAGCGATCAAATCCGGCGTCAGCATGCAGCCAGCGACGGCTCGCTATCGTTGTCCGAATTTATAGCCAAGGCGGGCCAGCGCCTGCCCATGAAGCGCATGGGCAAAGCCGATGAGGCCGCGGATCTGGCGCTGTTTTTAGCCAGCGACCGCGCTTCTTATTTGACGGGGTGTGCCATCAATATGGATGGCGGTCTTTCCAAAGCGGTGTAACCATCGCGTGCAATTTAGCCACTGGGCCCTACGCCTGATTGCAAAGGCTTAGGGCCCCGGCTAGGCTCTCTCGCACTCAGACTTGGAGCGCTGCGGCACTGGCACCTTGGCCCCCTTGTGCAACCACCGCGTCTATCAACACCATGATTAAAACTCATCCTCTTGCCACCGCCTGGTGCTTTACCCTGCTCTGCGTCGTTGCGGCTCTAGTTTTCAACCTGCACCAATACCCTATCTGGGTTAAAGAAGGGGGCATTGTCGAATCACTGTCGGCTTTGGGTTACTTCATCTGCGTGGCGGTCATGTTGCTTCGAGGCGGTCCCGCCTTTGCCAAGAAATACCATTACCTGCTCATCCTCATCACGCTCTTTGCTTTTCGTGAACTGGATTTCGACAAACGGTTTACCACTCTCGGCGTGCTTAAAAGCCGCTTCTACACCAGCGATATGGTGCCCGCCGGCGAAAAAATCATCGGCGTGCTGGTGATCTTGCTGCTGCTCTATGTGGTCTACCGAATCGTGACGGGCCACCTAGCCAGTTTTATCCAAGGGCTAAAAGACCGGAACCTCTTGGACTTGGGCAATGTGTCCGTGCTGGCGGTACTGGTCTTTTCCAAGTCCATTGACGGTCTGGACCGAAAGTTGGCGGACTTCGGCGTGGTGCTTGACCCCATGGCCGGTGTCTACGCAGGGGTTATCGAAGAGGTGCTAGAGCTGGGCATCCCGGTGTTAATCTTCGCAACCTTCGCTGTTTACCTGTCTCAAGGCAGGCCTGGGAGCACTGAACTGGAAAGCAGCGCTTTGGCCTAAGTCTGCCGGGGGCCAGAACGCGCAGGCATGGCTTTACTCAGGCCCAATCGTGCCATTTCTTCCTGCACAAAAGGTATTACCTCGTCAGCGGTGTCCATGCGCATCACCCGGGCCAGCATGCGACGTGCGTCGCTGCGCTTGATGTTACGTATGACCCATTTCACCCGCAGCAAGTGCGTGGCGTTCATCGAAAGCACGTGATAACCCATGGCCATGAGCAAGATGGCCCCTGCTGGAGTACCTGCAAGCTCACCGCAAATGCCTAGGGGCTTTTCCTCGGCGTGAACCGCTCGGGCAACCTCACGCAATGCTCGAATGACCGCCGGATGAACCTCTTGATACAGCTCAGCAACACGAGGGTTGTTGCGATCCACCGCCAATAGATACTGAGTTAAATCGTTTGATCCTACCGCCATGAAATCTGCTTCTTTGGCCAGCAGCCGGGCTTGGTACACCGCGGCAGGAACCTCAATCAACACCCCCACCTGAGGCCGCTTAACCTGCACGCCTTCGTCCAGCACCTCGGTATAGGCCTGATCGATCAACACTTTGGCTCTTCTCAGCTCCGTTAGGCTTGAGATCATGGGCAGCATGATGCGTAAATCACCCAGCAGGCCCGCGTTGGCCTTCAACATGGCCCGCACCTGAACCAAAAAAATCTCCGGGTGATCTAACGTAACGCGTATGCCGCGCCAACCAAGAAAGGGATTTTCTTCTTGGATGGGGAAGTAAGACAGCGATTTGTCACCGCCAATATCCAGCGTTCGCATAGTCACCGGGCGGGGATCAAAGGCCTCCATATGCTCCCGATACAAGGCGCGCTGCTCTACCTCGGTGGGGAAGCGGTCCTGACTCATAAAGGGCACTTCGGTACGAAATAGCCCAATGCCCTCAGCACCGCGATCCAAAGAGCGGGTCAGGTCTCCGGCCAAGCCGATATTGACCCAGAGCTGCACTCGCCACCCGTCCCGGGTGACACAGGGCAATTCCTTAAGGTCGTTTACCTCTTCGGCGAAAACCTGCTCTTGTTCCAGCAGCGACAGGTTTTCTGCCAGGCGCTTCTTACTGGGCTGGGTATAAACCTCGCCGTAGTGACCGTCGACGATGATAGAAACGCCTTCCAGCTCATAGGCCGGAAGATCCACCGCCCCCATCACCGCGGGAATACCCATGGCTCGAGCAAGAATCGCTACATGGGAATTGCCGGAACCACGCACCGAGATCACCCCCCGCAATTGCTCGATGGGAATAGCCGCCAGCATGCCCGGCGTAAGCTCCTCTCCAACCAGTATGGCGTTGCTGGGGAACTGGGTTTTCTTTTCCCGAATCCGCTGCAAGTAGCCCAGCACACGAACGCCCAGATCTTTGACATCGGTGCCACGCTCGCGCAGGTAGGGATCATCCATGACCTCAAAACGGCTGACATGCTCACGAATAACCTTGCGAAGCGCGCCTTGGGCCCATTCGCCCCGGCGCACCACCTCGCGAATGTCGCCAGCCAGCGCGCCGTCATCCAACATATGCAAATAGGCATCGAACAGTGCCAACTCTTCCTGGGGCAAACTGGCCTGCAGATCGCGCATCAGGGTACGAATATCGTTACGCACCGCCTCAATCGCACGGTCCAGCAACAGTAATTCCACAGTGATGTCTTGGGCTGGCCTACTGGGCACCGCGTCCAAATCGGCGATGGGGTGCATCACGACCCCAACACCAATACCGATACCAGGCGCACCGGCAAAGCCCTTAAACGCACCATCGGCAATGGAATCCTTGGGACTGTCGGAAAAAAAAGCGTGCCCAACGGCTTTGGCATGAGCCACGCTGTAGGCCAACTGTGCCGACAGGGTGACCAAAAACGCCTCTTCGGCTTCGTCAAAACGCCGGGGGGTTCGTTGCTGAACCACCAAAACCCCGAGCACTTGTCCTTGATGCAAAATCGGCACGCCCAGAAACGAGTTGAAGGGTTCTTCGCCAATTTCTGGCACAAAGTAAAAGTTGGGATGTTGGGGCGCGGCATCTAAGTTCAGCGGCTCTGCCCGGCCACCCACCAGACCCACCAAGCCCTGATCCTGCGCCAACAGCACTTCACCGACTCGGGCTTCATTCAAACCCTGGGTGGCAGCCAGCACATACCCATCGCCGTTGCGGGATATCAAATAGATGGAACACACTTCCGTGCCCAGTGCTTCTTGGATATGCGTCACTAGCCGCTGCATGGAAACGGCGAAATCTCCCTCTTGGGTGACGTCTTGAACAATTTTTCGAAGCACATTGAGCACGATGGGTTGTCCTGCTTTATCCCTGCAATTTAATTTGCTGCACTTTAGTTTGCTGCGCTAGCGGGCAAGTATCGGGCTAACTCCACCAAGGCTTGGCGATACACGTCCCGTTTAAAATCCACTACCTGACCGATGGGGTAGTAATAACTTACCCAACGCCAATCATCGAATTCCGGTTTATCCCCCATGTCGAAACTGACCGCTTCTTCTGGCGCATGCAGCTCCAGCAAAAACCATTTCTGCTTTTGCCCAACAAATCCCGGCGTGGAGTTTGATCGGCGCATGTGGCGGGGCAGCCGATAATGCAACCATTGTTGCGTTTGGCCCAGTATTTCTACGCCATCGGCTTTAACCCCAACTTCCTCGTAGAGCTCACGATAAACCGCTTCTTCCGGGGATTCGCCAACATGAATGCCACCTTGGGGGAACTGCCACGCATCAAAACCACCCACCCGCCGGGCCCAGAGCACATTGTTGGACGGAGGGCCTGCTTGGCGTTGGATCAGCACAATACCCACGTTGGGCCTAAAGCCGTCTTTATCGATGTTTGATTCCATGTTTGTTTCCTCTGCCGTCACCATACACCAATACCCTGAATGAACCCGCCAGTGAATACCCTGACTGTTCCTTCACGCCGGCTTGACCCACCCAGTCGACAAACATGAGAGACTTTGTTTTTTACCGAGAGCCTATTGCCTGACCATGCCAAACGACCTGCAACACCAAACCAGCCTGTATCTGAAGCAGCACGCAGACCAACCCGTTAACTGGCAGGTTTGGAGCGATCAAACCCTAGCCGCAGCCAAGGCCGCAGACACGCCGATCTTTCTCTCCATTGGTTACGCCGGCTCTCATTGGTGCCAAGTCATGTCTCGGGAATCCTTTAACGACCCCATGACGGCTAAGGTGCTGAACGATCACTATTGCTGCATCAAGGTAGACCGGGAAGAAAGGCCGGATTTGGACAAAGTGTATCTCAGCGCTATGCAGTTGCTGACTCAACACGGCGGCGGCTGGCCCCTCAATGTATTTCTGGATCCGCAAACCGAGCTGCCGTTTTTTGCTGGCACGTATTTTCCAGCCGATACCCAAAATGGTCAGCCGGGCTTTGCGGATTTGCTGATGCGCTTATTCGAAGCCTACGACAGCAAGCGTGAAGAACTGACCGGCCAGAGCGAAAAGCTGGCCAATACCTTAAAGCAGTTGGCGCCGCCGGTGCTGGATCCGGACATGAGTGACGATGAGCTGCTCCAAGCCTGCCGGTCCAGTTTGGTGGAGCGATTTGATCAAGCTGAAGGTGGCTTTGGTCAAAGCATAAAATTCGCCATGCCGGGAAGCGTGGAGCGATTGCTGCAACACTGGGCCCACCGACGGCGGCTCAACGCCATGGACAAAGACAGTTTGGACATGGTGATGACGACGCTAACGCAAATGGCCAGGGGCGGCATTTTTGACCATCTTGGCGGTGGGTTTTTTCGCTACGCCCAAGACCGCCAATGGCGCATTCCGCATTTTGAAAAAGTGCTTTACGACAACGCACAACTGCTCACCCTGTATGCCCACGCCCTGAAGCTAGGCGGGGACGCCCTGTTTGAAGACGCCTTAACCCAGACGTTAGCTTGGCTGATGCGCGACATGCGGGATGCAGGCGGCGGTTTTTACGCCGGCCAAGATGGCGCCAGTTTAGGTCAGCGAGGACGTCACTATTTGTGGCGCCGGGAACAGGTGAAAAAGCTGCTGGATCCCGAGGCATATTTGTTGATCGAAACGTTGTATGCCTTGGATAAACCGGCCAACGTGGACAACCACTGGGTGCTGCACCGCCGAGATTCGTATCGCTCGGTGATTGAGCGTTTGTCCATGGACGAAGCCACAGCAGACCCCATCTTGCGTCGAGCCCGCAGTACCTTGCTGGAAGCTCGGCAGCAGCGCACCTCGGTCATTACCGACAAGAAAATCCTCACCGGCTGGAATGGCTTGTTGATCACTGGCCTGTGCCATGCCGCCACTGCCCTGAGAGATCAGCAATGGCTAGATGTCGCTACCCAGATAGCGGATTTTCTGCGCGAACACTGCTGGCAGAACCGACGCCTAAGCGTGTGCTGTCAGCAAGGCGAGAACAAGTCCGCCGGGTTTTTGGATGACTACGCCAATGTGCTGCAAGGGCTGGTGACACTCCTGAGTCATCGGTGGCGTGACGCAGATGCAACCTTCGCCCAAGAGCTTGCAGATGTGGCCATTGAGCAGTTCTACGATGTTGAGAGCGGTGGATTCTTTTTTACCCCACTGGATCAAACCCCACTGATCTTTAAGCCCAAGCCCAGTTTTGATGAGGCGCTACCGCCGGGCAATGCGACCATGGCCCAAGCACTACTGGCCATGGGTCGGTTGATGGGCAACAACACCTATCTGGACGCGGCGAGCAATACCTTGCGCTGGGCCAGAGCGCCCATGGAGCGATACCCAGCCAATCACTGCAGCCTGATCAGCGCGCTGGAATCCAGTATTGGTGATCAAACCGTCGTGCTTCGCGGGCCTGAGGAGGAAATGCGGGCCTGGCAAAGCAGTCTCGATCAGGGATACCGACCTTGGCTGAGCGTGTTTTGCGTGCCCTATGATGTGCCCGGCCCGGTACCTACATACCTACCGGGACTGGTGGGCGCTAGCACCCGTAACCAGGTGAGCGCCTACGTTTTTGCCGACGGGCAAGCAAGCGCCGCCATCACTGACCTGACGGAACTGCAGGCGTTACTTGGTACCTAGCGGGCTGGCATCTGACCGAATAACGCCTAACCAGCGCTGATCTCTTTCCAGGTTAGATCCAATTCCCTGGCGGCTTTGACATCGTCCAGTCGCCGCACCGGTGTGGTATACGGCGCTTGCTTGACGAATTCGGCATCTTCCATGGCCTCGGCCCTGACCGCGATCATGGCGTCTACAAAAGCGTCCAGTTCTTGTTTGCTCTCGGTCTCGGTGGGCTCAACCAAGAAGCACTCGGGCACCAGCAGCGGAAAATACGTGGTGGGCGAATGCACGCCATAGTCCAGCAGACGTTTGGCCATATCCATGGCATTAACACCGAGTTCTTTGGCCTCTTTTTGATACGTCACAATGAACTCGTGGGTCGCTCGGCGAGTGGGGTAAGCCAGCTGGAATCCGGCTTTCGCTAACCGAGCCGCCATGTAGTTGGCGTTTAACGTGGCGTACTGGCCAACGCGATGCATGCCTTCTCGACCCAACAACAATGCATAGGCCAACGCCCGCAACAATATGCCCGCGTTACCAGCAAAACCAGACAACGTACCGATACTCAGGGGTAAATCCTCCATACCCATCCAGCGATACCCCTGGTCCTCCTTGGTGACTACCGGTACGGGCAAGTGCGGCAACAAACGCTCACCCACGCCCACTGGGCCAGCACCAGGACCGCCACCGCCATGGGGGGTTGCAAAGGTTTTATGCAAATTCATGTGCAGGACATCAAAGCCCATATCACCGGGCTTCACCTTGCCCAAAATGGCGTTGAGATTGGCGCCGTCGTAGTACAGCAATCCGCCGGCATCGTGCACCGTGGTGGCAATGGCTTCGATCTGACGCTCAAAAACACCGCAGGTTGAGGGGTTGGTCATCATCAAACCCGCGGTCTGCGGCCCGACCTTTTCTTTCAAGGCTTCCAGGTCAACGTCGCCATCACTGTTGATGGGCACCTCGGTCACTTTGTAGCCGCACATCACAGCGGTTGCTGGGTTGGTACCATGGGCCGCGGTGGGAACGATGATCTCAGTGCGCTGGTGATCTTCCCGCGCTTCGTGATACGCCCGGATCATAGCCACCCCAGCGAATTCGCCTTGTGCACCGGCCATTGGTGCCAGGGACACTCCCTTCATGCCGGTGACGTCTTTCAGGATTTCCTGCAGATCGTACATACAGGCCAGGTGTCCTTGGCTAGCTGCTTCTGGCGCCAACGGATGTCGGCCCAAAAATCCCGGCAGGCTCGCCGCTTTGTGCGCGCCTCTGGGGTTGTACTTCATGGTGCAAGAACCCAGAGGATAAAACAGGGTATCAATGGCGTAATTTTGTTGCGAAAGATTGGTGTAGTGCCGCACTGCCTGAAGCTCAGACACTTCTGGCAAGCCAGGAGGCTGAGTCCGCAACAGATGCTCGGGGATATCCGCCAAGCAAGAGGCATCGGTGCCATCAACACGCTGGGCGCTGGCTCTGCGGCCATCCGCGCTTAACTCAAAAATGGATCGGCCTTGAGTGCTGTTGTGCTTGGCCTGATTAAGCGCTTGGGTGCTAGCCGTGGATGGTTGTTTGTTCATGCTGTCGCTCCACTGGTCAGCTCGTTTAAGGCTTGAGCGAAGACCGCTACATAGTTGTCCAATTCTTCTTGGGTGCGCTTTTCTGTAACCGCCACCAGTAAGCCGTTGTTGCCGTGATCTAATCCACTACCGGCAAAATCCGCTAGGTTCAGTCCGGCCAAAATTTTGTGGCCCAGCATGTACTCAATAACTTGAGCCGCGGGCACCGGCAGGCTCAGGGCGAATTCGTGGAAGCTCGGTCCTGGAAAAAAATCCGTCACGCCGTCCACTGCCAGCAACCGCTGGCGCAACTCGGCAGCTTTGCGATGACAGTCCAAGGCGGTTTCGCGAATACCTTGGGGCCCCATCAAACTCATGTAGATGGTGCCTGCGGTGACCAGCAACCCCTGATTGGTGCAGATGTTTGACGTGGCCTTGCCTCGGCGAATGTGCTGCTCTCTGGCCTGTAGCGTCAGGGCGTAACCCACTTTGCCTTCCAGATCCTCGGTGCGTCCAATAATGCGGCCCGGTAGTTGGCGCATCAGCGCGGATCGCGCACAGATAAATCCGAAGGATGGTCCGCCTGAGGCCATGGGCACACCAAAAGGCTGACCATCACCGACGGCAATATCTGCACCTTGCTCACCCCACTCACCCGGCGGCTTGAGAATCCCTAGGCTCATTGGATTCACCACGGCGATCACCAATGCGCCCTGCGCGTGAGCCCAGTCTGTGAGGGCGTCTACCGCCTCTAGACCACCGAAGAAATTAGGCTGCTGCACAACCACGGCGCTGGGGGGCGTATCCCCAACCGCAGTCGCAAGCTGCTGAGAATCCACCAACCCATTTCCATCTAAAGCGAGCATGTCTATCGCCACATCTTGGTTGCGCACGATGTTGCGCGTGGTCTGGGTGTAATGGGGGTGCACGGACTGGGCAATCAAAATACGTCCGTCTTTGTTCTTTTTGTTGGCACGCACCGCCATCAGTACCGCTTCAGCCAAACCGCTGGCGCCGTCGTAAACCGAGGCATTGGACACATCTAAGGCCGTCAGCGACGCCATCATGGTTTGATATTCGTAAATCAGCTGCAGCGTGCCTTGGCTGGCCTCGGCCTGATACGGGGTATACGCCGTCATGAATTCGCCCCGAGTGGTCAGATCCCAGACTGCGGACGGTATGTGGTGATCGTAACTGCCACCCCCCAAAAAGCAGGTATAGCCCTGATCTTGTTCCGCGCGCTGGGCCATGTACTGCAACATGGCCATTTCGCTTCTGCCCTCGGGCACATTGTCCAAGCGATCGCTGATGAGGTGCTGGGGAATTTCATCGAAGAGCGCGTCGATCTTGTCCACACCAATGTGGCTGAGCATCTCTTCTACATCGCTTTGCGTATGAGGAATAAAGGGCATTTGCCGCTCCCATTCTTAACAACGAACGGGTCAATGCCGTTCAATCTTCGATAAGTACCGCCCGGGCCTGAGGCAGCCCTTGCGCAATCACTGAGAACGCTTTCAGGAGGTTCTTGGGCGAGCCAAGAGACCCGGGCTGCGTCGCCCAGTGGGCTTACTCTTCGTCAGCGCAAACTTCTGCGTAGCCCTCGGCGTCTAAAAGATCGTCGAGGTCTGCGGTATCCGTAGGCGTCAGCTTAAAAAACCAGCCGTCACCGTAGGGGTCTTGGTTGACGATTTCTGGCGTATCCACCAAGGCCTCATTCACCGCGCAAACGGTTCCGCCAATGGGGGCATAAATATCGGACGCGGCTTTCACTGACTCCACGACACCGGCTTCTTCTTGAGCCGCCACGGTGAGCCCCAGTTCTGGCGCTTCGATGTACACCACGTCGCCCAGGGCGCTTTGGGCGTGGTCGCTAATGCCCACGGTAACTGTGCCGTCTTCTTCCAGCCGCGCCCATTCGTGGGTAGCGGCGTATTTTAACTCTGTTGGGATATCGCTCATGTGATGCTCACTCCTTACCAAGCGGTGACGGGCTTGCGTCCAAACTGCCGTGCATCGCGCTAAATTGTATTTTCTGCCAAAAGGCGAGTTTCGCCTAACGGTAGTTAGGCCACTAGTTGACCAGAATCTTACCCTTGCGAACAAACGGCGGCTTAACTAGTCGCGCTTTCTTTGCGGTGCCGCGAATGTCCACCGTACATTCTTCGCCCGCATCAGCGGGAACCCGAGCCAAGCCGATACTGCGCTGTAACGTGGGCGAGTAGGTGCCGCTGGTGACCATGCCGGGCCCAGTATCGGTTTGTACCGCTTGATCGTGACGCAACACGCCTTTGTCTTCTAAAACGATGCCGGTCAGCTTTTGGCCAACGCTGGCACGTTGCTCGGTCAATGCATGCCGACCGATAAACGCGCGATCTTCTGGTTGCCAAGCCACGGTCCAACCGATGTTACTGATCAGTGGTGAGGTGGACTCATCCATATCTTGGCCATAAAGATTCAGACCAGCTTCTAGCCGCAGGGTATCTCTGGCCCCCAATCCTGCCGGGATCACCCCAGCATCTAGCAGGGTATGCCACAACGCAATGCCCTGCTCGCTGGGCAACATCACCTCGACCCCGTCTTCGCCGGTGTAGCCCGTGCGGCCAATCAACCAATCGCCATGTTCAAGTGCATAAAACGGTTTGACATCCAGACTATCTAGATCAGTGGCTGCTATCAGCTTGGCGATTGCTTGAGGACCTTGTACCGCCAGCATGACCTGGGGTTTGTGGACGATGCGCATATTGGTCATGGCCTGACCTTCGAACCAATCTAGCATCTTTTCTCGGGTGGAGGCGTTGACCACGCAGCGGTAGCCCTTGGGCAACCGATAGACGATGAGATCGTCGAGCACGCCGCCATGAGCATTCAGCGCCGCGCCGTAGAGCGCCTGATAAGGCGCCAGTTGGGCCACGTCGTTGGCGACGACTTTGCGCAAAAACGCTTCCGCATCTGGGCCGTCGATATCCACGATGGTCATATGGGAGACGTCGAACATGCCCGCGTCGGTCCGCACCGCCGTATGCTCCTCAATCTGGGAGCCATAGTTCACCGGCATCATCCAGCCAGCAAAATCCACCATCTTGCCGCCAGCGGCCACGTGCGCATCATAAAGGGGGGTTTTATCTGCCATAAGGTTGTTGCCAAAAACTGCCGAAACGGGTCATGAATAGTTAGCGCAAGATTGTAACTGAAGTGTGCTCGCTTGCGGCGAGCATGGTTCAACAACACCTTGCAAAGACTTCAGGCAGAGGTGTTGCCCAAACCCGTGGCTTCTTCGATGGCTTTGCGCTGCAACCACTGCCGACGACCAAACCAGCCGACACCTAGGTTACGCACCCAACCCACCCAGGGGTCGTCATTGCCGAACAGTCGCTTCAGACCGTCCAAGCTGCGCAGCATAATCTCTGACCGCAGTAGCCTACGCCGCGCGAATTTGTCCCACTGGCCCGGTCGGGCCAAATCAATGTCAGGGGTTATCAGCTCCAGCAACTCCTGCAAATCTTCAAACCCCAAATTCACGCCCAAACCCGCTAGAGGATGAACTACCCGCAGGGCATCACCCAGCAGCAAAACCCGACGATGTGGGTGCGCCGATTCCGCCAATTGTTGCACCAGCGGAAAAGCCTGGCGCGGCCCCGCCGCCAATATCTGACCAACACACCCTTCATTGGCAAGCTGCAGCTCCCGGCAAAACTCGGCATCTGACAGTGCCAAACGGCGATTCGCCTGAGCCTCAGACTGACTCCACACCACAGAACAGGTACGGGGATCAACGCTGGGCAACATGGCCAGTGGGCCATCTAACAAAAACCGCTGCCAAGCCGTGTCTTGATGGGGTTGTGAGGTTCGCACCACAGTGGTCAGAGCCATCTGGCCGGTCTGCCAGGTGCGAACCGGTACCTGCAAGCCATGGCGCACCGCGGATTTAGCGCCATCCGAGGCGATCAGCAGATCTGCCTGCAGCCTGTTCGGGGCGTCATCGTGAACATACTCCACCCATACCTCATCCTCGCTGGTGCCCACCGCAGCAATACTGCCTAAACACACGCGAATCAACGGCTGTCGATCCAATTGCTGCCACAGCTGATCCAGCAACGGCGCCACTTCCACCAGCCAGCCAAGCTGCTGCCTGCCGACACTGGCGGCTGCAAAATCCAACGTACTGGTACCCCGCTCCTCCCAAACGTGCATGCGCGCATACCCAGCGGCGCGCTGGGGCCAGCCGTCAATAGCATCCAGCAATGCAGCCGAGCGAGGAGAAAGCGCCACATTGCGAATGTCCATCCCCAGTGCTGACGGCCCACGCACCGGCCGCTGGCGATCAACCAAGGTCACCTGAATGCCTCGCTGAGCCAGGCTTAACGCCGTGGCAGCCCCAACGGGACCGCCTCCGGCCACAATCACGTGTTGGCGATTCGGCGTTGGGCTCATGCCACGCCCCGCTGACCTGATACCACTGGGGCAGAATCGGCTTGCAGCAAAGCCTCAATTGCATCTGGGTCTTTCACCAGCTCTGCCGTCAGCACCCGGCAGCCTTTTTTCTCGATCAAAATCGTGTCCTCGATGCGAATACCGATGCCGCGGTATTCGTCAGCCAAATGCTGGGTGGTATGGTCCCGGGGGATGTAGATGCCCGGCTCCACGGTCAGCACCATGCCCGGCAGCAGATCCCGCCAGGTATCACCCAGTCGATAGTCGCCGACGTCGTGCACATCCAGACCAAGCCAGTGGGAAATGTTGTGGGGACAAAATGGTGTGTGATCCCCGTCGGCAATGAGTTGATCTGGTTCCCCGTCAAGCAGGCCCAGCGCTACCAGTCCTGTGACCAGCACTCGGGTGGCCGCCTGATGAGGCGCCAAAAAAGAAACGCCCGGGCCGCAGGCTCCTATGGCGGCCAGATTTGCGGCCAATACTAAGTCGTAGAGTTGACGTTGGGCCGCGGTGAAGCCACCGCTAACAGGATAAGTTCGTGTCACGTCCGAGGCGTAGCAAGCGTACTCACAACCCGCGTCAATCAGTACCAAATCGCCAGCGAGCAAGCGCGCCGAATTGGCCGAGTAATGATAGGTGCAGGCATTCTCGCCCCCAGCCACGATGCTTGGATAGGCCTCACACTGGGCCCCTGCCCGCCTGAAGTAGTAGAGCAGTTCATTTTCGATGTCCGCCTCACGGACACCATGGCCCAGCGATTTCAGCGCGTGGTACTGGGCATCGACACTGATTTGTGCCGCGTAATCCATCATCTGTTGTTCTTTGACGCTTTTGATCAGGCGCTGCTCGTGAAGCAGATGCCCCAAATCCACCACCTGACCGGTAACCAAGCTCGCCGACGCTTGTTGTTGCCGCAGATCCGACAAAAAAGCCAGCACGCGCAGATCCCATTGGCGGTGTTCACCCATGCTCAGATAAATCTGACTGCGACCTTCCAACATACCCGGCAAGATATCGTCGACGTCCGCGATGGGGAATGCATCGTCAACCCCTAGGCTGTCACAGCATGCCTCTGGCCCCAAGATCGGGCCGTCCTGCCGCTCCTGGTCGGGGTCGCGCTCGCGACAAAACAAAATGCTCTCGGCATGGTCTCTGCCCGGGATAAGCACCAGCAAGGCATCTGGTTCGTCAAAACCGGTCAGGTAATAAAAGTCGCTGTCTTGGCGAAAGGGGTAAGCAATATCACGGCTGCGCTGGCGCTGTCGTGCGCCGGGACTGACGGCTATTGACCCCGGCTGCATGGCGTCCAGCAACCGACGTCGGCGCTGAACAAAATCGCCG
>JAYOSS010000001.1:32179-51770 GCA_038139355.1 Gammaproteobacteria bacterium | reverse complement strand
TCACAGGGCTATGGCGACGGGGGCGGTACTAGCCGCTGATGCCAACCCTGGCAGCCAGACTGCCCACCACGATACAACCGGCGCACTACCCGCCCACTGTTTGTTTTGTTTGGACGGGTTGTCGCCATCAACGCTGCCGCAGATAACCCTCGATATCAAACCTGCCTTGAGCGCGGCTGACAACCCCGGGCTGTGCAAACCGTCCTTGGGTTTTCGCCAGGTGGACATGACGCCACCGCTACGCTCGCCCCCTAAACTCCAATTCGCCTAAGCCTAACCAGCACCCCTGCCGTGATCGGATCTCTTGCTAGCGCCAACTAGCCTGGGTGGATCTTCGCCGCCTACGGGTTGCTGTTTTACTAATGATGAATTGGAGACTTCAAATGCGACGTTGTACGCAGCAATTTTTTTTGACCGCTTTTTTAGCAACTTGGCTTTGCCATCTGCCGACGACCGCTCTCGCGGATGCCGACAGAGCTGTGGATCACGCCCCCATTGGTGTGATGGGCGATCACTACCACAAGGCGGGCGAGTGGATGCTGTCCGTCCGCTACATGCGAATGCACATGTCCGGCAACCAGTCCGGTGACACCACCCTCAACGACAGCCAGGTAATCGCCCAAGACAACGCACCGGGCCGCATGCCCAGCAAGCTCAGCGTGGTACCGGATGACATGGATATGGATATGTTGATGCTGGGGGCTATGTACGCTCCCTCAGATCGCGTGACCTTGATGGCCATGATGATGGCTTCTCGCAAAGATATGCAGCTTAACAGCTATGCGCCGCCTGCCATGATGGGCGCGGGGGGCTCGATGAATGACGCCCAGTCCAGCAGCAGAGCGCTGATTGGCGGCTTTTCAACCAGCAGCGACGACATCGAAGCCATTTCAATCAGCGGATTGATTCGTCTGCAGGAATCCGCAGCACGACGGACCCATGTCACGTTGGGGCTGCAACAGTCCCTGGCTGATCCTGACGCATCCGACACGGTGCTAACGCCCATGGGCACTCGCATGAATATGCGACTGCCCTACGCCATGCAAATTGGCGATGAAGCGCTGCGATTGAATCTGGCCGTTACCCACGTTTATCGGACCGGCGACTGGGTATTTGGCGGCCAAGCCAGCGGTAAATTCAAACTCAGCGCAAAACGCTGGCATTTTGGCGACGCCCAGCAATACACCGGATGGGTACAACGCAGCCTAAACCACCACCTGTCCGTTTCCGGGCGTCTGACCTTTGAGCGCGCCAGCACCCTGCAGGGCATGGATCCCATGATCATGGCGCCAGTACAAACGGCCATTCCCGCAAACTACGGTTACCGCCATTGGCGACTTGGTGTGGGCTTGAACGCTGTGGTGCCGTTGCTACCCGGCGCGCCTGAACGCCTTGGCATCGAAATTGAGCGCCCCTTTGACGTGGACGTAAATGGCGTACAGATGACCCCGAAATGGCGAATTACGCTGGGCGTGCAAAAATCCCTGTAGCCGCGGGGACCTCCCCCACGCCAGGCTTAACGTTTCACCGAGCGGTAACAGCGATCGTCGAACCTGCCCATAACAGCGTAAATGGTGTTCCCCACAGCCGGTATTCGGCTATGGTTAAGACATTGGGCAGTTTTTGAGACAGGTGCCTAACCAACGGGGGAGCAAACATGACACAAATCAAGTACGACTTTGGCAGCGGCCGATCAGACCCAGAGACCTTTCCGGTGGCTGAATTACAGGCCGCCGCTACCAAGGTCATTGCCGAACAAGCTGAAGCGCTGACCCAATATCCGGGCGACCTTGGCCATGCGGGTATGCGCGCGGCCATGGCCCAGCGTGAGCAAGATCGTGAAGGCGTGGCCATTGATCCAAACCATCTGCTGCTGACCAACGGATCCATGCAGGGGGTCACCCTCACCGCCGAGGCCTTGCAGGAAAATCACGGCGACACGGTGTTGGTTGAAGAGTATTGCTATCCCGGCACGCTCAGTGCTTATCGGTCGCTGAAATACGATATGGTCGGCATCCCTTTGGACGAGGGCGGCATGTGCCCGGATGCAGTGGAACGAGAGCTGGATCGACTGAACAAAGAAAAGCGCCTGCCGAAGTTCATCTACACCATATCCACCTACCAAAACCCCACGGGCTTTGTCATGCCAAGAGAGCGCCGCCTGCAGATTATTGAGATGGCTAAGCACTATGGCGTGCCCATCATTGAAGATAACTGCTACGCAGATGTGCACTACGATGGGCCGCTGGAGCCGGCGTTTTACGCTCTGGATGACGACCCCAATCAAATCTATCTGTGTTCGCTGTCGAAGATTTTGGCTCCGGGGCTGCGCTTGGGGTACATCTATGCCAGACCGCCGATGCTCGAAAAAATCCTCGGCCGCCGTCACGATGCAGGCAGCAACTACTTAGCTGCTGCTATTGCCGCAGAGTTCTATCAGGACGGTATTCAAAAACACGCCAAGACCACAAATCCAGTGCTGAAAGCCAAACGTGACCTCACCCTGCAGGGTTTGGAGTCAGAGCTTGGGGATATTTGTGTGTGGTCTGAACCCGTCGGCGGACTCTTCATTTGGGTACGACTACCGGAAGATGTGGACACCAAGGCGCTGCGGCCCATGGCGCTGGAACAGGGCGTGAACTACCTACCCGGCCAGAGCTTTCACTATCAAAGCGACAAAGTGCCCTATCTGCGGTTGGCCTTCGGACATTTGACCATGGAGCAAATCAGCGAGGGTTTACCCATTTTGGCCCGCTGTATTCAAAGCTGCCGAGGCAGCAATGAGCCGCGTAATTTCGATACCCTGTTCAGTTAACAACGAGACGCTAGGCCACCCTAAGTCCGAATCGAAGCGAGAGATTACTAATGCTCACATCCGGAGATACGTTCCCAGAGATCGCCTTAACAGCGGTGACAGGAGAGCAACTGCTGTTACCAAGGGATCTCAAGACGCCCTACACCGTCGTGTTGTTTTACCGAGGACATTGGTGACCCTATTGCCGCCGACTGTTAGCCGGCTATGCAGAGCGCCGTGATGCGTTCGCCGCCCAAGGCGTCAGTATTCTGGCTGGCGCCGTCGATTCCTTAGCAAAGACCCAAGAGGTCGCAGCGCCGCTGAATTTTCCCGTGGCCTATGGGGTCACACGAGACATTGGCGATGCCTTAGGTGCTTGGTGGGATGACGGTCGAGACTTTATTCAGCCCAGCGAGTTTGTGCTCAACCAACGAGGCAAGGTTGTATTTTCAACCTACAGTAACTCGCCCGTTGGCCGCATGGACCCGGCTGAGACCCTAACGCTGATTGAGTTCCTGAACAGCAGGTCTCAATAACCGACGGTTAACCGGGTCGCAGAGCTAAATCCAGCACAGCTTTGTAGCCAGGCTGGATTTCCATTTGCTCACCGTAGCCCTTGGCCAGCAACATGCGATGGGCTTCAGGCAGTTTGTAGTGAGGGCAATTCACCACCAAATGGTGTTCTAGGTGATATTGCACGTTATACGGCGCGATCAAGATGCGCTCCCACCAACTGGCTAGCGTGGTGCGCGTATTACGCAAACGATCGTCGTTGTCGGGCACCACCGCATGCTCACCAATGTTCCGCAGTCGCACCACAAAGCGGTTCCAGGTAAAGGCCGGCAGAATCCACAGTACGAAGTACATGTACCAAACCCCGGCGGCGGCAAATGCCGCCAGAAAACCTAAATTGATCAGCACGTTCGGCCCGATGCGCGTCCAGGCCCGGCGCAGTCGCTGGCCCATGGTGTCGCCGCGAAAAGCCGCCTTAACGATTCGTCCATATTGATCCCAGCCGGTTTGGCCCGTCAGATCGCGAATCACCTTGCGGCGGAATGAACTTTTGGTGATAGGAAATGGCTTGGACAGCGCCAAATCTGGATCATCTTCTTGCTGAGTATTGGCGTGGTGGACGATGTGGTATTTGCGGTAGTTATCAATCTTCTCGTCAGTGAAGGCACGGTTAAGCAGCCACTCGCAGACCCAATCATTGACTCGCCGATTTTTAAACAGCGCCCCGTGAGCGCCATCGTGGGTCAGTACAAACAAGCCCAGCTGGCGAGCACCGATAATCATCACGCCTAGAGTAATGGTTATGGGATTCGGGAACATGGAAACCAACACCCAGGTTCCGATGATGACAGCCCAGCAGTGGACAATCGCAAAAGCGCTACGCCAAGGATTCACCTCGCGCAGGTAGGCAATCTCTTCTTGGGTGAAAAAATCCGTCGGGCGCTGCATGTTTGCTTGGCTGTTGCTCATTTTACTGTCACGGCATGTTCAAAGGTCTTGAGGCGGCCAATAGTAACGCCGCCTTAACCGGCGAATCCAGTCTGCAGATTGATTCAATCGACAGTCTAGATCGGCAGTTTTTAGGCGACGACGCCTTGGTCCAGCAGCTGCTCTATGGCTTGCCGGTCCCTCCCCAACTCCGTCAACAAAGCCGCGGTGCAGTCACCGGTTTGGCATGCACCCTGAAGAACTCGGGTACTTTGCGGCCAATGAGACATGGCTCCATGGCGCAGACCGTTGCCGTGCAATGGGTGCATAAATGCCACCACCAAGCCACTGCCCTCAAACTGAGGTTCGCGTATTCGCAAGCCCGTCGTGTTGCCGTCGGCGCGAATGCAGCCCAGGCCCATGGGCAGCAACAGATTCTGCCAATGTTCTGCCGTGTGCTTGGCCAGCTGATCGAAATCGCCAATGGCTGCCAGCAACCGCTGCTGGTCATCCGCTTTGGGCACGCTGATGAATAACCAGCCTTCCTTGCAAGGATAGAGGGATTCAAACGGTCCGGTGCCGCGGTAATCCGCATCCAGTGGGGGACGAGCCGAAGCACTGTTGGATTGGCTGAAATCATCAAAGTTGGCGTAGGCGTTGGCACCAAACATATCCAGGCTAATGACTTGTCCGCGACCGCTGCGAGCCGCTCCGAGCAAGCCCATGACCGCGGCGCTGGCCACAACAAAGGACGTGTTGGGGTCCGGATTCAGCTCGTTAGCGCGGAACAGTCGGCGACTGATTTCACGCATCTGGGGGTAGGCCAGGGGCTCAGTGGGCAACTGACCAAATTGATACAGCACGCCACCCAACGCCGCCCCAGGCACCGGGTGAGTGGAAGGTCGGATCTTGCCGGGGCCTTGAGTGCCGTAGCCGGTGGCCGACAAATGCACCAACCGTGGGTTGCGCTTTTGCAGGGTGGCGTAGTCCAGCCCAAGACGCTCTGGTACCCCAGGCCGATAGTTATGGATAAAAATGTCCGCCTTCGCGATGAGCTCTTGAGCGATCTGCTGACCTTCAGGACTTTTCAAATTCAGGGCCAAACTTTCTTTATTGGTGTTACAGCGTTCAGCCGCCAAACCAAACAACATGGCCCGAAACGGATCGCCATCCAAGGGTTCCAGCTTAATCACCCGAGCCCCCAAGTCCGCGAGCATGGATGCGCCTAGGGGTGAGGCAATAATTGCTGCGGCTTCCACCACCGTAACGCCGGCGAGGGGCAACTGGGCAGCCGTGGTTGTGGCAACTGCGTTGCTGGTATCGGGCGGGGCCTGCGCAGCGGGATGTTTTTCCGGCAGCTCTAGGTCCGACAGCGCTACCGCAACCGGCGGTTGAGCCACCCGGGCCGGTGTGGCGGAAAATTGCCCCAACACACCCAGCTGGCGAAAGCCGTGGCTGTCATCGCTGTGGCCGTTGGCCAGAATATCCTCATCCACCATGGCCTCTTGAGTGCTTTGATAAGGATGCGCAGCAACTCCGCCATCTGCCACAAAAATCGCCATCCAATCGTCCAGGGTCCGCGTCGCCATGTGGGCACATACCCGTTGGCGAAACTCCTCAGCGACGTCTTCTTCCAAGGGCTGCTGGGCAAATCTGGGATCGTCGGGGATGTCGGTCAAACCCGCCGCACGCAAAAAATTCACCTGCAAATGAGGCAGCAAGTTACCCAGCTGCAGCCAGCGCCCGTCCGCACACTGCACCGGCTGAAAATTCAGCATGGGCATCAGGGTATGGGGATCGGTTTCAGGCAAGGGGGATGGGGCTAACTGACTGGCACCCAATCCAACCAAGTCATAGGAAGTCAGGGCCTGTAACACGGTCGCCTGCTGACGCTGACCAACCCCACCCCGAGAGCGCGCCACTAACTGAGCCAACACCCCAGCCAAGGTCGCTTGGGACGCACCGTGGGTGCCCACCTTGACCGCCGGATACACCGGTCCCGGTCGCTGGGCCACACCCTCAAAGATCATCATGCGGCCTATGGCCGCGGCCACCAGGCTTTCGCTGGGCATGCCCTGGGCGCCATCAGCGGCCAGTTCGGCATAGGGATTGTCGTCACCAAAAGCGCTGACCTCTGCATGAATCAAGTCTGGTCGCTGCGTGCTCAGACTGGGCCAATCCAGACCCAGCTCCTGCAGCCGTGTCGCGCTGAGGTCGGTAACAAACACATCCGCGCTGGACAGGATGTGCTGGCGAATGACGTCTGCTTGAGATCTGGCGACTAACGCCGTTGGCGCTAAGTCCACCGCCACACGAGTTTTGCCCCGGTGCCAAACTCGATAGTCATTATTGGGGTTATCGGCGCTGGCGCCGTACTCAAACCAAGCGACTTGGGCGCCGAAATCCGCCATGACCATGGTGGCAAGACCCGCTGCCGGGCTTTGGCTCACCTCCACCACGACGATATCCGCCAGTATCGACTTTAATTGCTTATTCATGGCGTCTCTCCTTATCCCCTTACGCCGAATCTATCACACCGGTGCAGGAGCTGAACTGGCCCAGGCTAAGGATCGAAATCCCTCACGGCGTCGCCTATGACCATAGCCCGAAAAATTGCAAGCGGCGGATGCCTGACCGAGAGGCTATACTCGACCCATGAGTATTACAGCACCATCGTCTTTCGACGAAATTTCTTACCCTTTCGATGACCGACCCGCCCCCGGCAAGCTTCAAGAAGTAGCGCCTGGCGTCCACTGGCTAGCCATGCCCATGAGCGGCTCACTAGCGTTTATCAATTTGTATTTGCTGGAAGACCATGATGGCTGGTGGGTGGTGGATACGGGCCTTGCCAATGACGCCACCCAAGCGGTTTGGGAACAGGTATTTGACAACGAACTGGGCGGCAAACCCGTGGTGGGGGTGATTTGCACCCACATGCACCCGGACCATATTGGTCAAGCCAAGACCATTACCGACCGGTTTCAATGCCCTCTGTATATGACTCAAGCAGAGTTTTATCAGGCGCGCGCGTTTGCTAACGGCGGCGGTACCTCCCGCTCGGGCTGGATTGGCGAAAAGTTCTATACCAAAGCCGGCATGCCCGCAGATTACTTGCAGCAACTGGCCAAGATATGGGAGTCCCGAGAATCCGAAGGCATGAGCATGCCGGAAATGGTACAGGGCTACGAACGTCTGCAAGACGGACAAATGTTACGCATTGGCGACACTGACTGGCAGGTAGTTGTGGGCTCTGGCCATTCACCTGAGCACGCCTGTTTGTATTCTTCGGCCCTGAAAGTGCTGATTTCCGGCGATCAGATTCTGCCGGTGATTACCTCCAACGTTAGCGTGCATCCGTCTGAGCCCAACGCGAACCCGCTGAAGAACTGGATGGAGTCCCATGACCACTTTCTGGAAGTGATTCCTGAAGACACTTTTATTCTGCCCGCCCACAACTTGCCGTTCTTCGGTGTACGTCCAAGGTTGCGTGATCTGATCAACCATCACGAAGATCGCATGCTGGCCATTGAAGAAGCCTGCGTGGAACCCAAAATCGCCAAAGAGCTATTGCCGGTACTGTTTGCCCGGGAATTGGATTCGCGCCAAATGATGATGGCCCTAGGCGAGGCCATCGCCCACATTCATCTGCTGATGCACCGTAATCGACTGCAGCGCAGCTTGGACGATTCCGGCGTATACCGTTTTCTATCTGTTGATCCTTCCCTGTCTCGACGCGCCCACCCGGGCGATCAAGAGGCGCCGGACGATCAGCCCGCCTACGTCTAGGCAAAGACACCTCCGCGGATGCTGATGTGAGCAACTCTTCTGGCGATATGAAGCGCAGCATCCGCCGATTTTCTTATCGCGTGCTCTCTTGGGCCAAGGAGAAAGTCCCTCCGGTGTTCCGCAGCATCCTAGGGTTACTGTTCATGGTGGGCGGTGTTTTTGGCTTTTTACCGATTCTTGGTTTCTGGATGTTGCCTCTGGGTATGGCGCTGATCGCCTTAGACTTGCCACCAACCCGTCGCTTTATCGAAGGCTGGATGGAAACCCTCAAGGATGAAGAGCAACCCGACCAGCACGACGACGCTCGCTAGCAAATCTCAGTCCGGTCCGCCGCAAAGATAAAACCCCGGCTTGCCATCGATTCACCAGCACGGCAGGCTCTCCGAACGAGGGATTGGAGACAAAATCATGAGTGAACTTAGCTTTGCATCGGCAACGGAACTTGCCGCAAAAATACAAAACAAAGACATATCTGCCGTTGAATTGCTCAACCACTATTTAGAGCGCGTGGATCAGTTCAATGGCGACCTCAACGCCATCGTGGTGGATACCCGGGAACAAGCCTTGGCTGACGCGGCCCAGGCAGATGCTGATCTGGCCAAAGGCAAAATACAGGGCCCTTTGCATGGGGTTCCTATGACGGTGAAAGAGTCCTTTCACATTGCTGGCACCGCCTCTACTTGGGGCAATCCGGCACTCAAAGACAATGTTTTTGACGAAGATGCCGAGGCCGTCAAACGGCTCAAGGCAGCAGGTGCCAACGTCTTCGGCAAGACCAATATCCCCATCTCGCTGGCTGACTTTCAAAGCTATAACGATGTCTATGGCACCACCAACAATCCCTACGACCATAGCCGTGGGCCTGGCGGTTCCTCCGGTGGCTCTGCCGCAGCTTTGGCTGCGGGTTTGACGGGATTGGAAATCGGTTCTGATATCGGTGGCTCTATTCGCAACCCCGCGCACTTTTGCGGCGTCTTTGGGCACAAACCCACCCACGGACTGCTGTGGATGAAGGGCCACGCCGTGGCGCCCAAAGTAAAAAGCACGCCGGACATATCGGTTATCGGCCCGCTCGCGCGATCCGCCACGGATCTTCGTACCTCAGTGGACTTGATCGCGGGCCCAGATCCCATTGTTGCCAGGGGCTACAAGCTAGACCTACCAGACCTGCAAGGGCGAAGCCTGTCAGATCTGCGCATTGGCATCTGGCGCAACGAAGAGCGCGCCCCCATTGGTAAAGAGGTAGAGGACCGGGTGAACAAAGTGGCTAGTGCCCTGCGCGACGCCGGCGCTCAACTCAATGAAGAGGCGCGCCCGGCGTTTGATCCATCCCACTCCCACGATGTTTATGGGCATCTGCTACAGGCCACCATGGCATCGCGCATGCCTGATGAGGACTATTACTCTCTGGTGGAGCATGTGCGTACCTTAGATCCCAGCGACAACAGCGATGCCGCTAAGGTCTTCCGAGGCCAAGTATCGTCCTTTCGGGATTGGGCCGAGGCCAACGAAGAGCGCAACAAACTGCGCTGGGCCTGGCACGAGTACTTTGGCGACGTTGACGCCGTGATCATGCCTATCATGCCGACCGCTGCGTTTAAACACGATCACCGTCCCTTTAACGAGCGCACCATTATGGTGGACAACGCCGAGCGGCCATATTTTGAGCAGGTGTTCTGGGCGGGATTAACCGGGGTTGCGTTCCTGCCCTCCACGGTGATTCCCACCGGCTTGAACCAAGACGGGCTGCCCATTGGGGTACAAATCGTCGGCCCGGAATACGGTGATCTGGTGACCATTGGTATTGCTCAAGAACTGGAGCGACTGGGCTTTGATTTCACTCCACCTGCGGCGTATCAATAACCGCGCTGTACAAGGCCATTTCTGCTGATGACGATTGCCCGAGCCCATCCCAACATTGCCCTAGTGAAATACTGGGGCAAACAAGAGAAGCCGGGCAATCTACCGGCAACGCCGAACCTCTCCATCACCCTAGCGGGATTGACCACGGTAACGGAGATTGCAGCAGCGGCTGAGGACCATTTTGTCCTCAACGGCAACCCGAGCGATGACCCCAAACTCACCCGATGGCTGGCCCAGTTAAGGGCCTCCTTCGATGTGCCACCGTTACTGATCAACAGCAGCAACGACTTTCCCACCAGCGCCGGGCTGGCGTCGTCGGCTTCTGGGTTTGCCGCACTGATCACCGCCATTAACGCCCACTGCGACTTGGGGCTGAACCAAGAAATGTGCTCTGAATGGGCGCGCATGGGTTCTGCCAGTGCCGCTCGCTCGATCTTCGGCGGCTTCGTTGCTCTGGTACCCCCGCAATGGCAAGCCGTGCCCATGGCGGCATCCGCCCATTGGCCCTTGGAAGTCGTGGTCGCGATTACCAGTAATGCGCCCAAAGCCGTCAGTTCCGGTGAAGGCATGGAGCGCTCGCGTCTGACATCCCCCTACTACCACGCCTGGGTGCGCGATGCGGCCACGGATTTTGCGGCGGGCTCTGAGGCCATCCAAAACAAGGACTTTGCCGCGCTGGCTGCAGTGGCGGAATTAAACTGCCTAAAAATGCACGCGTTGATGCTGACCAGCCAGCCGACGCTGAGCTATTGGACCCCGGCTAGCCTGGCCTGTATGGATCGCGTGCGCGCGCTGCGCCAAGAAGGCGAAGCGGTGTTCTTTACCGTGGATGCCGGTCCGCAAATCAAGGCCGTCTGCTTGCCATCCAGTGCTGACAAGGTGGCTCACGCGCTGGGTGAGATTCCAGGCGTGGTCAACACTATCCGCAGCACCCTTGGCGAGGGAGCCGCGGTCGTCCAATGAACGCCGCTTCTGCGCCAGGCAAAATCGTTTTGTGGGGCGAATACGCCGTGTTGGCCGGAGCACCAGCGGCGGTTCTGGCGTTGGATGCCCGCGCCACGGTAACACTTGAACCCACCGGGGATTCACATTGGCACTTTATCAGCCAAGGTTTTGTCAGTGATCCAGAGAAGGTCAACCCAGCCGCCTTACCCAGCGCCGGTGCCGGTGTTTTTGTGCGACAGATTTTGCAGCATTGGGGACTGCAAGCCCTTGAGCAATGCGGACCGCCCAGGCGAGTGAACACCGATAGCGCTCAGTTCTTCCAGCAGCAGCAAAAACTGGGGCTGGGATCGTCGGCAGCGGTCTGCACCGCCACTTATCAGGCCTTGTGCGACATCACGGGTCGAACTCCGAACCTGTCCGAGGCGATGCACATTCACAAACAGTGGCAGGGTGGCAAAGGCAGCGGCCTGGACGTGGCCAGTGTCTGGCATGGCGGTTTGATCCACTTTCGCCAGGGTGACGCTCAGGTCAGCGCCCTACCCAATCATTGGCACTGGCAAGTGGTCTGGACTGGTGCCAGCGCTAGCACCCCGGCCCATATTACGAAGTTCAATGACTGGCGACAGTCGGCCGATACTAGGCCCCTAGAAGACCTGGCGGCGTTAAGCGAGACACTTTGCGAGGGTCCAGCAACCCTGTCGGATCTGGCCCTGTACCAAAACGCGCTGGAAGCGCTGGATCAGGCCGCTATTCTCAATATTTTCACCCCGGAACATGCAAGGTTGGGTACACTAGCCGCCGCCTGCGGGGTGCTGTACAAGCCCTGTGGTGCGGGCGGAGGTGATATCGGTATGGCTTTTGCCGATGATCCATCAGCCCTGGCGCATTTTCGCCAACAAGCGGCCGCAAATGGCTTTACACCACTAGATTTGGAGACCGCTACGCATGGCGTCGCATCCCACTAAGGACAACGGTTCTTCGGCTTCCGCCAATCCAGACCAGAAAGGCTCATCTCGTATTCCCAATTTCTTCCGCATGCCCATTGCCGAGCGCATCAGCGCCCTGCATCAGCGGGGTTTGCTTAGCGGCGAGGATGTACAGCTGTTAAGCACCGGTTCCCATCAAGTACAGCTAAGCGTTGCTGACAAAATGATTGAAAACGTGGTGGGCGTCTTCGGTTTGCCAATGGGCGTGGCCCTGAATTTTTTGATCAACAATCGCGACTATGTAGTGCCCTTGGTGGTGGAAGAGCCGTCCATCGTCGCGGGTCTGTCCGGCGCCGCCCGCATGGCCAGACTGGGCGGCGGTTTTACCGTTGACCCAGTGGATCCGATTTTGATCGGTCAAGTGCAGGTGGTGATCGATTCGAACCCAGAACAGGCTAAAGCCATTCTTCTAGAGCATCGTGACGATATCGTCGCCCTGGCCAACAGTCTGCATCCTAAAATGGTGGCCCGTGGCGGCGGCGCCATGGACATTGAGGTGTTTGACTATGAAGCCGAGGAAGATGGCCGCTTGATGGTCGTCATGCACCTGCTGGTGGATACCCGGGACGCCATGGGTGCGAACTTGGTCAACACCATGTGCGAAGGCGTCGCTTCCTATGTCGAGGGACTAACCGGCGGCAAAGTCTTTTTGCGTATTTTGTCCAACCTCACCGATCGCGCCATCGCTCGGGCCAGGGTCAAGATTCCGGTTAAAAATCTGGAAGGCAAAGGCTACAGCGGCGAAGAAGTGAGAGACGGCATCGTTCTCGCTAACGATCTTGCCCTAGCAGACCCCTACCGCGCTGCCACCCACAACAAAGGCATCATGAACGGCGTCGACGCTTTGGCCTTAGCCACCGGCAACGACTGGCGCGCCATTGAAGCCGCCGCTCACGCCTACGCCTCCCGCAGCGGACGGTATAGGGCCCTGACTCGCTGGCACAAGCGTGAGGAAGGCTATCTAGTCGGCGAAATCGCCATTCCCATGAAAGTTGGCACCGTGGGCGGATCCCTAGAAACAAACCCCAGCGTGCGTATCAATCACCGTCTGCTGGGCTCTCCAGATGCGTCCGAGCTAGCAGGCATCATGGGAGTGGTTGGCCTAGCGCAAAATTTTGCCGCGCTACGCGCACTGTCCACGGACGGCATTCAACAAAACCACATGAACCTGCACGCCCGCAGCGTGGCGAGCACCGCAGGCGTACCAGAAGAATTTTTCGAAACCGTCGTAGAGAGCTTAATCGAATCTGGCGAAATCAAAGTCTGGAAAGCTCAGGAAATTGCCAAGAATTTGTCCCGCAAGATGGTGCTGCCGGAAGCCGCCGACCGACAGGCCGCCTACGGAAAGATCATTTTGCTGGGCGAACACGCGGTGGTGTACGGACGCCCAGCCATCGCCCTACCCATTCCTCTAGCGGTGGAAGCCGCGGTACGTAAAGAGGGAGAAGGCATCAACGTGGTGATTCCGCGCTGGGGCATTGAGCAAAAGGTGCGTCCGTCTGCGCCAGGCTTTGCCGGCATCATCGCATCACTGCTCAGCCATTTAGGTTTGGCCGAAGAGAACATGACTATTGAAGTGTTCCCGCACATTCCCAGAGCCATGGGACTGGGAGGCTCGTCAGCCCTGGCGGTGGCGATCTTGCGCGCCGTTGACGATGCGTATTCGTTAAAGCTCAGCGATGGGCGCATCAACGAACTGGCCTTTGAATGCGAAAAAACCGCCCATGGCACCCCGTCGGGCATCGACAACACGGTTGCTACCTACGGCACACCGCTGCTTTACCAACGCCAGCAAGAACAAGATCAGCAGCAGGCTTCGTTTAACGAGGTGCGCCTTGGGGAATCTCTGGAGCTGGTCATCGGGGTAACAGGCAAAGAAAGCCTCACCGCCGACACCGTGGCCCGGGTGCGATCGTCCTGGCAGCAGTATCCTGACCGTTACGAAGCAATTTTTGATCAAATCGGCCAGCTCACCCAACTGGGTCACGACGCCCTGCAAGAAGGCCGCTTGGCGGAACTGGGGGAGCTGATGAACCTGTGTCACGGCTATCTCAATGCGCTACAGCTTTCGACACCGGAGCTGGAAGAGTTAGTGCACATCGCCCGCAAGCACGGCGCTATTGGCGCCAAGCTGACCGGCGGCGGTGGCGGCGGCTCCATGATTGCCCTGTGTCCCGGCGAGAGTGCGGGCGTACAAAAGGCTTTCGAAGCAGCGGGCTATAAAGCCATACCCATTACCTTGGGTTAACGCCTTAGCAACGGCCGAACGAGAGCCACGCCTGACCGCTGCACGGGTTAGTTTGCGGCAAAACTCGGCCTGGTATTGAGCTGATCTTGCCAACGTTTGAGGTGAGCCAGTTCTGGCAGCTCCACCACGTTCACCGACCGGGCAAAATCCAGCGCCACACCTAGGGTGATGTCTGCGATGGAAAACTGATCCCCGGCAAGAAATTCCGTCTGTGCAAGCTGATCATCAAACATGGTTAGCGCCTTAGGCGCCTTTTCAGCACAAACCACACCCCAAGCTTCCACACAGGTTTCACGGTCTTTGAAAAACCCGGTGATGTTGCGAAACGCCCCGGCCACTTCCAACAAAAAGTTCAGCTCTGCCCGGCGATGCCACATCTCGATTTGCGCCTGGGCTAACGGTGTATCACCAAACAATGATGGGCCTTCGCCCAAGGCGTCCAAATACCGACTGATGGCCACGGATTCGCCGATAAAGGTACCGTCATCCAGTTCCAGCACAGGTACCCTACCCCCGGGATTTTTGGCTAAAAATTCCGGGCTTAGATTCTCTCCGCCGCGTATGTCGACACTGACGCGCTCAAGCTCAATGCCTTTTTCTGCCAAGGCGATGTGCACGCGCCGGGCATTCGGTGATGGTGCTTCGTGTAATTTCATAGTCGTCCCCTCGTCATTTTTCTTATTTTCTAACGTTCAACGTTTACTCGTTGCTCCCCTCCGGATTGAACTTAGCTCCAGTTCAGACCATGCTCAAGGGTAATCAAACAGCAAAATTCATGAGGAGATTGTTATGGGAACTGCCGCACGTGTCGTTGTCTTGCCCGCAGACTCATCCACCCTGCGCGTTGAATCCGTGGAATTACCGGATCCAGGCCCCAATCAGGTGGTGGTGAAACAATTTGCCTCTGGCATCTGTCACTCTCAACTGCATCAAATGCACGGGCCTCGCACCGGCCCGGTCATTCTTGGACACGAATCCACCGGGGTTGCGCTGGCCGTGGGCAGTGCCGTAACCCATGTCGCTGCGGGCGACACTGTGATGGTGACGTGGGTACCGCGCCAAGCGACTGCGGCGGCAGAACCACCCATCGCCGCGTCATTGCAGGTTGAGGATGGCGTGGCCAAATCTCAAAACGTTTTTACCTGGGCCGATCACACCATTGCCGACCAGCAATACGTGGTGAAAGTCGACCCCAACATCAAAACCGATGTCACCGCCATTATCGGCTGCGCGGTCATGACCGGAGCTGGAGCGGTGATCAATACCGCTAACGTCCAGCCTGGCGAAAGCGTAGCCATCTTCGGTGTCGGCGGCGTTGGCTTATCTGCGGTGGTGGGGGCGCGCATGGCGGGTGCTAATCCCATCATCGCAGTGGATCTGGATGACGAAAAACTGGCCTTCGCCAAGGGCTTCGGCGCAACCCATGTGGTCAATGCCAGCCAAGAAGATGCGGTGGCAGCAATTCATGCCCTGACCGTGAACAACGATAAGCATACCTTTGCACGCATGCCGGTCTCCGGCGCGGACTACGCGTTTGACTGTATCGGCATTAAGCAGACCATGGGACAAATCGTGGCGGCCTGCCGGACGGGGCATTTTGGCGCCCAAGCTGGCGGTAAGGCGGTGCTGGTGGGGGTTCCCACTAGTCCTGCTGAATTGAACGCGGTTGATCTGCTGGTCAATGAAAAGCAGTTTATTGGCAGCATTGGCGGCTCCTGCGCGCCAGACCGAGATTTTCCGACATTCTTGGAATGGGAGCGCAATGGCGATCTGGCCTTAGACCAAATGGTGACCGAACGCTTCAGCATTGATCAGATCAATGAGGCTACCGACGCGCTGGCCGCGGGCAAAATTACTGGCCGAGCCATTCTGGAGTTTTAGCCGCGCCGTCAACCGTTTCTTGGGTTTGCCCACTCACCGCCAGCAGCCAGAGGTTTGGGCGGTGGGTTGGAACCCATCGCTATCGTTCTTTATTCACGGCTTTTGCGACTTTTGCCATTCTCACCAACCGTCCGCATCAAATCCCGCGTTTTTGCTCGTGTGTGCTCGGACCGACCCTTTTCTCACGGTCCAAACCTCGCAATACTCATCAAACGTGTTAACCGCAGGCCTCGCTATGCCAATACCAACCTCTGTTTTTTCTCTTTGCCTTTCGCTGCGTCTTGCTTTGGCATTGGCTTTCGCTCTGCTCGGGGTGGCGTTAATCCTTAGCCCCCGACTGGCAATCGCCGAGCAGCTACTCATCACAGGAACCCTTTACACCGCTGAACCTGACTATCCGGTAGCGGAAGCCGTGGTGATCGACCAAGGGCGGTTTGTCTTTGTGGGTTCTTTGGACGAGGCAACAGCCATGATCGACGGGGAGTATTCTCGTATCGACCTTGGCTCTAAGATTGCCTACCCCGGCTTTATCGAGGCCCACGGACACCTGAGCAGCCTAGGCACAGCCCTGAAGAATCTGGATCTGACTCAGGCAAAATCCTATCAAGATATCGTCAACTTGGTGGCGACCGCCGTGGCCAATGCAACTCCGGGACAAGTCATCACCGGCCGAGGCTGGCACCAGAGCAAGTGGTTTACCCAACCTGCTGTGACGGTGGACGGCTTCCCCACTCATCAAAGTCTGTCATCGGTTAGCCCCAACAACCCTGTGGTGCTGGGACATGCCAATGGCCATACCGCGCTCCTCAACGCCGCAGCCCTGCAGCGAGTGAATATCACCGCAAAAACCCCAACGCCGGTTGGCGGCGTTATCGTTAAAGATCGGCATGGCAATCCCACGGGCATACTGCACGAAAACGCCATCGATCTAGCGCAGTCGTTGACGGCAGACACCGTGGCATCCGCAAAAGCGGCCATTCGCATCGCCCAAAGCCACGCCCTGAGCTGGGGCATCACCAACTTCCATGACGCTGGCGCTGGCAGGGTTGAAATCCAGGCTCAGCAAGAACTGGACGCTGATCATGAGCTGAAGCTGCGGATTTACACCATGGTCAGCGCCCAAGATCCCGACTTGGTGGATCATTGGCTGCAGCGCAAGCCGATTATTGCCCAACAAGATCAGCGCCTGACCATCGCCTCTTTCAAGGCCGTGATGGACGGCGCCTTGGGTTCTCGCACCGCTTGGCTGCATCAGCCCTACAGCGACGATCCGGACACCTCTGGTGTTCAGAGCTTTGACGAAGAACGGCTGCTGGACATGATGCAGCGCTCGAATGCCAACGGCTGGCAAATCAATACCCATGCCATCGGCGACAAAGCCAACACTCGAGTTCTGGACGCTATTGCCAAAGCCAAGCTGGGACAACGAGATCACCGCTTTCGCATCGAACATGCGCAGCACCTTGTCCCCAATGACATTCAACGTTTTGCAGACTTGGGCGTGATCGGCTCGGTGCAAACCATTCACTTAAGCTCTGATCGACCTTGGGCCATTGCGCGCTTGGGTAAAGAACGCATCGAATCTGGTGCCTATGTTTGGCGGGATATGCTCAACGCCGGGGTGCATTTGGCCAACGGTTCTGATGTACCCGTGGAGCCTATCAACCCCATCGCCAATTTCTACGCAGCGGTTACCCGCAAGACCCTCTCTGGCACCCCTGAAAACGGCTTTGAAGCCGCCCAGCGCCTAAGCCGCCAAGAGACCTTAGCCTCGCTGACGCGATGGAATGCGTACGCCGCGTTTCAGGAAAAAGAACTGGGTTCCATCAAAGTGGGCAAGCGAGCGGACCTGACAATAACCAACCAAGACTTAATGACCGTTGCTGAGGATGAGCTTCTGGCCACCACCATCGCCATGACCATTATCGACGGGGAGATCGTCTTTGCAGCGCCCTAATATTCGCGGCGAACAAATTCACTAGCCCAGAAAAAACAAAACCCGCCGAAGCGGGTTTTGTCTGGTAAGACGCGACTGAATTACATCGCGTAACGTACCTGCAGATACCAGCTACCACCGTTGAAGCCGAATGGGCTGTCTTCAGGGTAAAGCTGACCGGTGCCACCTGCGCCAGGATTTTTCTTCGGATATTCGTCGAAGAGGTTATCCACGCCCAGTACCAGTTCTAGGTTTTCATCCCAGTTGTAAGCCACTTGGGCATCGACCAGGATTTGCGAACCGACGTTGTAACCGTTACCGGTTGAACGCCAGGAACCGTAGTAATTGGCGCGCAGCAAGGTACGGTAATTACCCTGCATATGGCTCCAAGCAACGTTACCTTTAACGTTGGGCAGCAAGTCTTCCAGCGCCTCTACGCGACCATCGCTGATCGGGTTGATGGTGCCGCGGCTGTCCACTTCGGTTTTGTTGTAGTTGAACGCGACGGTTACCTTGGACTCGCCGTCACCCAGCGCAAAGTCCGTGCTACCGACCACATCAATACCCGTCGTCGTGGTATCAAAGCTGTTGGTGAAGAAACGGAACTGTTTCAAGTCTTCCAAGCCGGTGAACGACTGGCGATTAATGGTTCCAGCGTTACCCAAGCCCGTCAGCGCGTCGCTGACCGACGTATAGGCTGCGCCACCACCGGCATAGTTCAATGCATCCAGGAAGTTGATATTGGCACCCAAGGCCACCCGATCGGTTACTTCGATGTTGTAGTAGTCGATGGTCCAGCTAGAGTTTTCCAGATCAAAGGCAACGCCGATGGAGAAGTTTTCAGCTTCTTCTGGTCCCAACGTCGGACGACCATTGCCTTCGCTTTCGATGTAATCAGCAGCCAACTGGCCTGGGGCTGAGAACAGCGGCAAGGTCCCCTGATCGATCAAGTTACCGCCAACGATTTGGGTGGTTACGTTGGTGATGTTGGCCTGACCTGCAGTAGGTGCATGGAAGCCCGTTGAGAACGCACCGCGGATGCGGAAGTCGTCAGTCAGGCGATAAATACCCGCCAACTTGTAATCTGTGGTGTCGCCAAAGGTGCTGAAGTCCTCATTTCGAACTGCCGCTTGAACCGTCAGCGCCTCGGTGAGATCAGCTTCCAGATCCACGTAGAAAGCTGTGCTGTCTTGGGAGGCTGAAGTGTTTGCGGGGAAACCGCCAAAGCCGTTAGAGCTTGACGAGAAGCCCTGATCCGCCAATGGTCCTAATTGGTAGGACGCTGCATCACCTGCGTAAAGATCGAAGTCTTCTTCACGGTATTCCGCGCCGAACGCGATGTTCAGATCTGAGGCCAAACCCACATCCATACGATAGACGAAGTCCACGTTATAGAGAGTCTCGGTTTGCTCTTGACCGCCAGGTACAAAATCTCGTGGCGTATCAGGTCCTAAAGACGCGTTGATGGTGTTGAAGATCTTGAAATCAGATCGGTTGGAACCGCGCTGAGCGCTAACGTCGTAAGACAGTCCGGTGCCGTAATCCAGCTCGCCACGCACACCGATGGTGAAAGACGAATCTTCATTGTCGCCACCAAAACGAGGCACGAAGCCGGTCGGAATGGTTTCGATAAAAGAGAAACAGTTGTCGCTAGCGTTAACCTGGGCCAGGAAGTCCGCATCTGGGGTTACGCCACCAGCGCCACCCAGAGG
>JAYOSS010000001.1:0-32169 GCA_038139355.1 Gammaproteobacteria bacterium | reverse complement strand
AGGAATACCATCGATACAGCTGGTACCACCGTCTAGGTCACCAACCAATACCGAAGGCACGCCACCCAGATCTGAATCCAATTCTAAGCCAGTCAGCGGATCTACGGTTGGCCCTTTGTAAACACCGTTGCGCTGACCTGTACTAGCCCCTGCAGTGAGGTTGTTTACGCTACCCACAACGTTTCGATAGAAGAAGCCGCCAGTCACAGAGCGCTCGGCCCAGTTACCGAAGGCATAGACTTCTGCCTTATCGTTCAGCTCATAAGCCGCGTTAACGAAGAACTTAAAGTCATCCTCCACGTCAGGTTGTCCCCAATACTGTGGAGCTTCGTTAGTGTAGGTGTTGATGGTGCGGTAATCTGCTACTGCCGCATAGCCATTGGCTGCTGCATAGGCGACGTCATCGCGAATAGCTGCTCGAACAGTACCGTCGGCTTCGCGAAATTCACCAGTCATGTTGACAAATCCGCGATCGCCCAATGGCAAACCCAGATTCGCAGCAACCATGTAGTTATCGCCGTCACCCTCAAAGGTTGAGCCATAACGGGTAACCAGTTCGAATCCCTCTGCGTCATCACGCAGCAGGAAGTTCAACACGCCCGCGATAGCGTCGGAACCATACTGAGAAGATGCGCCATCACGCAGCACTTCGATTTGCTTTAACGCCAGCGATGGAATGGCTGCTATGTCCACGCCTTGAGCACCATCAGAGATGCCGCCACCCAAAAATGAGATGATGGATCCGCGATGACGACGCTTGCCGTTCACCAGCACCAGCACGTTGTCTGGAGACAATCCACGCACGTTAGCTGGGCGAGAAATGGTTGCAGCATCACTGATCGGCTGAGTGTTCACGTCGAATGACGGCACTGCCGTACGCAACATGTCTTGTACGTCGGTAGACGCATTGTCGCGAAATTCACTTCCGCTGATGACGTCAACGGGTACAGGTGAATCCGCTGCTGAGCGATCAGCAACTCGAGTACCTGTTACGATGACTTCTTCGATGACGCCTTCTTCAGCAACCACCTGAACCGGCGCACCCATGGCAATGGGCAAAGCCAGCACAAGCGCGGCCGCTCTCATGAGGACATTTTTCACGATTTACCTCCTGTAGGTATTGGGGTCCCTCCCCGCGGGCGCTATGTATACAGGAAGTTGACTTTTTGTATGTCAAAAAATCGTTGATTTGTTACAGATCTTTTCAGGCAGAAGCAATTGGCAGCGACCGAGTGATTTAGCTAACGAGACGTCGGGTAAGCCTATTTTTATTTAAAAACAATGGTCAATTGAAGTTTTGTGATCGAACAGCTGCCACCGCCCGCAGAGAAATCCCGAATCCTTTTCAGACAACATCCCTTTCAGACATCCTTAGCGGCGCCCCGCTCGAGCAATAAAGCGCCTCAAAATAATCACTGAAAGTTAACGATTGCTCTTAAACGAAAAACACCGCTCCCTACTCAGGAAATTCATCAGTCTGCCCTCGTGCAGATCAACCAGCTTGGGCAATCGCCTTCTGCAACAGCGTCAACCCGTGTTCGGCGAACTGCCACATGTTGGCTTCGCGGTCCGCGGAACCGGTCTGCAGCAGCCCAGCAACCGGACAGGGGCCGGCAACGCCAATCACGCTGGAACCGGCCTCCCCATAGGTCACACCGGTGGGGCCGGCAATACCCAATTCGGCGATAGCCCAAGTGCTTTGGAATTGAGCCTGAGCCTTACGCGCAAAGACCATAACCATGTCTTCACTCATCGGTCTTAGGCCCTCAACATCCCTTCCGCTAAGACCCAGTAAACGCTTCCGAGATTCGTAGGTATAGATCACGGTCCCACCTAAGTAATAGGACGATGCCCCGGGTACCGCCAGCAATGCCGAGGAGATCAATCCGCCGGTGGAGGTTTCGGCTACGACGATGGTTTCGCCGCGAGCCCGCAGTAAGGCAGCGGTGTCTTTTGCCAAGGTGCTGAGTCTGTTCATGGCTTAGTCGCTCCGAGAACTCAGCGGTACGCCGCCGAAACCCAGCAGCATGGCCAAAAACTCTCGTTGGTCGGCGCTGCTTAGGTCGCGACTGGACCACCAGGCGACGTGCTCGGTCTGACGGTCAAAATCGATATCGATCCCCCACATGGGTTCAATCTTATTTGGTACCAAGCTGTAGCGCATGTCGACGATACGAGACTGGTTTTCGTCGGCTGATAAGTAGTCATCGGAGAACCAGCGAAATCGCTCCACGTCTTTGGCCTGCAAAGAATCTGCGTCTAGCCCAGGAAAATCCCGCGGCAAGCTAAGTTTCGCTACCCGAGCACCGGGATACCAACGACTATCCAAACCCACGCGCACGGCGTCCACATAGTAGTGACCGTCGAATTCGTAAATCGACTTCCATACCAGCAGATTGGCAAAGGAGGGTTTTACCGCCAAACGCAAAGGATCATGACCACGAATTTGCGCTATCTGCTCGCTGGCCGCCATGGCCCGTTGGTGTTGCCACCATCCCATGAAGAAGATGCACAGCATCCAGACACAAGCACAGGCGGTAAGCCACCGACGCTGAGAGCGACTAGCGGCAATGACCAGCACCAGCAATGGAATCGTGAACAGAGGATCAACAATCGACATGGTGTCCCAGGCAATGCGGGCATCCGAGAAGGGCCACAGCAGCTGGGTGCCATAAGAGGTACAAGCATCCAGCAAACCATGAGTCGCATATCCCATCAGACAGGCCAGATAACCCTGCCATGGCGTCAATCCCTGTAACAACGTCACGCGATTGGCTACCGCGCGCAGCACCCAATACACCAGCAGCGCCCCCACCGGAATAAAGATCAGAGCGTGGGTAAACTGCCGATGAAATTCCAAAAACAGCAGCGGGTCTGTCGACGATTGAAAGAGCACATCCAAATCAGGCGCCATGCCGCCCAGCGCCCCATACCAAGCGACGGTGGCTAGCGTGGCTCGACGAGCAGCAGTTTGGGCGACTACGGCCCCCACGACCCCCTGACTGACTGGATCCATAACCTTCCTTTTTTGCGACGACTGCCCGCGAAACCTAAGCCTATTGAGCAACTGCATTGAGCAACTGCTTCAAGCAACTCTCTTGAACGACGGATTGATCGCCTCATTGACCAACGCCGTGACGACCCGTTAACGCACACCAAGTGTGTAAAGCCGCGCACCATAACTGCTTTTGATTTGCCTGCCAAAGGCCGCGACCGAGTTAAAGCTCTGGCTTGCCGGGTAATTGTGGCATGCTTATTCACGGGAGGGATTTTATGAGCAATTACGACTACATCATTGTGGGCGCGGGCTCTGCGGGCTGCGTGCTGGCAAACCGGCTAAGCGCCAATCCAGACATTCGCGTGTGCCTGCTGGAGGCCGGTGGCAGCAACCGATCTCCGCTGCTGCACGTGCCCGCGGGCTGGGCAGCAACCTTCAAAAATCCAAAATTCGATTGGAGTTACGAAACCGAGCCAGAGCCTGAGCTGGATGGCCGTCAAATTTACTGGCCTCGGGGCAAGGCGCTGGGCGGCTCCAGCGCCATCAACGGCATGATCTACGTCCGCGGCGTACCGGTGGATTTTGCCGCTTGGGAACAAGCGGGCGCAAAGGGCTGGTCCTGGGAAGAGGTTCTGCCCTACTACAAAAAGGCGGAACAGCAGCAAGTTCACCATGACCCTATGCACGGCACTGATGGCCCCCTGCATGTGCAAGATGTGCGCGACAAGCGCCCCATGGACGATGCATTCATCGACGCCATGGAGCAGGCGGGTATTCCTCGAAATCCTGACTTCAACGGTGCAGAGCAAGAAGGCTGCGGCTATTACCAATTTACCCAGCAAAATGGCCGTCGTTGGAGCACCGCCAGCGCTTACCTGACACCGGCTCGGTCTCGCAGCAATCTCACCATCATTACCCACGCTCTGGCCCAACGCATCGTCTTTGAAGGCAAACGCGCCACCGGGGTTGAAATCCTGCGTCGCGGTCAGCGTCAAACCCTAAACGCAGCCCACGTGGTGCTGTCCGGTGGCGCCATTGCATCGCCGCAGTTACTGGAAGTGTCGGGTATTGGCGATGCCCAGCGGCTAGGCGATTTGGGTATCGACGTAGTCCACCACGCACCAGACGTCGGCGAACACCTTCAAGATCATTTGCTGTGCAAGGTGGTCTACGGCACTGCCCCGGAATTGTCGATCAACCGCGAAGTACAAGGTTTGCGCCTAATTCCTACAGCGTTACGCTGGTTTTTTCTGCGCCAAGGACCACTGACCACCGGGTCAGCGCCGGTGGGTGCTTTTTGTCACACCCGGGAGGGATTGGAGGCGCCGGACGTACAGATCCACTTCGCGTCCGGTGGCACCCTATACAACAACGCTGGCAAAATTCAGGCCCTAAAACATCCAGCGGTTACGGCGGTGGTGAATCAGTCCAGACCCGAATCTCGCGGATCCATTCACATTCGCAGCGCGGACATCAATGCAGCGCCGGCCATTCACGCCAACTACCTCAGTGCCCAGTTGGATAAAGACACCTTGTTGAAGGGTATACGCATCCTGCTGAACATCTTTAAGCAGTCGGACTTGCAGCCCTATCTGACCGGACGGCTGTCCCCAGGCTTGGACGTCAATCTGGACAACGATGAAGAACTGTTGGCCTACATTCGTCAAGAAGCCAACACGGTGTATCACCCCACCAGCACCTGCAGCATTGGCAAAGTCGTAGATGAGCACCTCAACGTCATGGGGGTAAGCGGCCTATCGGTCATAGACGCCTCGGTGATGCCCTACGTGGTCAGCGGCAACACCAACGCCGCCACCATCATGCTGGCAGAAAAAGGCGCGGACCACCTCTTGGCCGCTCGGGCTTAAGGAGTTGCTGGAATGTTGACGCTGTTCAAAGCCCGTTCGGTCATCACCATGAACCCTTCCATGCCGCGGGCCAGCGCGGTGTTGGTGCGCGACGGCACGATCTTGGAGGTGGGCGAAGCCGAGAACATGCAGCCTTGGCTGGAGGGCCAAGAATGGGAGCTGAATGAGGATTTTGCCGACGCAGTCATTTGTCCTGGCTTTATCGACCCCCACCTGCACCCCAGCATGGCTGCGGTGCTGCTGCCCATGGAATTCATCACCGCCATGCGTTGGCGCCTGCCTTGGGGAGACATCGAACCGGTGACCACAGCCGCGGGCTTCGATCAGCGCATGGCCGAGCTTCACAGCAGCAAAGAAGAAGCCAAGCCGCTGTTCATCTGGGGTTATCACCAGCTTTGGCACGGGCAAATGAGTAAAGCCCGCATCGAGGCGGTCAGCAGCACACGGCCCATGGTGGTTTGGCATCGATCCTTTCATGAGCTTTATATGAACGATGCGGCCATGGCCATGGCGGGTATCGATCCCGCGCATATCAGGCCCGGCTCGCAAATCGATATCGACAATGGCCACTTTTACGAAGTGGGCTTGGGGTTTGCCATTAATCGCCTTAACCCCTGGATTTTGGCGCCGGAACAATACGCGGTGGGCTTACAGCGTCTGAAAGAGGTGGTGCACCACGGCGGGCATACCACCATCGGTGACTTGGCTACGGGCATGTTCAATTTCGACGCCGAGGCCAAGGCCTTAGCCGAACAGCTCGAGGGCGAAGACGTGCCTTTTCGCACCCGCCTGGTCGCCCATGGCACCCGCCTGACCCAAGGAGGCCGCAAGCCCGAGGAAGGCCCCGAACTGGCAAGTGCCTTGCTGGACCGCAATAGCCATCGCCTGCAGTTTGGACGCCACATTAAGCTGTTCAGCGATGGCGCTTTTTTCAGTCAGCTGGCCCAGATGCAGGAGCCGGGGTATATCGATGGACATCACGGCGAATGGCTTGCTGCACCGGAAGAACTAGAGCGGCACATTCGCGCCTATTGGCAGGCAGGCTTCCAAATCCATGTTCACGTTACCGGTGATTTAGGCTTGGAGTTGACGCTGGATATCCTGCAAAAAATGCAAGACGAAAAGCCTCGATTCAATCACGGCTTCACCTTCGAGCACTTTGGCTTCAGCACCCCGGAGCAGATCCGTCGCATCAAGGCATTGGGGGCGCAGGTATCGGCCAACGTTTATTACCTCCACGAACTTTCTGATAGTTACGCCAAATCCGGCATCGGCTTTGAACGAGCCAGTCAAATGGCCCGGCTGGGCAGTTGTTTTGAGGCGGGCATCAATACCACCCTGCATTCGGATTTCACCATGGCCCCGGCCGAGCCGTTAAACAGCATGTGGGTGGCGGTGAACCGCCGCAATCATGTCGATCAAGTGATGGCCGCCGAGGAATGCCTGACCCAGCAACAAGCGCTGGAAGCCATCACCATCAATGCGGCCCATGCCATTGGGTTGGCCGACATTACTGGCAGCCTGCGCGCCGGCAAGCGAGCGGATTTCACGGTACTAGGCCAAGACCCGCTAACCTGTGATCCCATGGCGCTCAAAGACATAGAGATCCGGGCTACGGTTTTTGAAGGCCGCGTCTTTCCTATCGAATGATTGACTGGGCAACCACCCGGACTGGGACACAGCAATCCAAGGGCACACGTGCGCCAGGGGGCGACGGTCTCGGCTCATGAGCAACATACTGCCCATTACGCTGATCGGCGGTTATTTAGGCTCCGGCAAAACCACCCTGGTGAATCGACTGCTGGCAGATCCAGCACTGCCCGACGGTACCGCGGTGCTGGTGAACGACTTTGGTGACATCAACATCGACGAATCCTTGATTCTCAGCCAATCAGCAGACGGCACGGTTATTGGCCTGAGCAATGGCTGTATCTGCTGCAGCATCAGCGATGATCTGAGTCAGGCCTTGGATCAATTGACCCAACTGCGCGTCAAGCAGGTGATTGTGGAAGCCAGCGGCGTCGCAGAACCGGCCCGGATCTGGCAGCACTGCCACTACCCAGGGTTTGCCCCCAAGGCTGCTGTGGTGCTGGTGGATGCCAGTCAAATCCACCAGCGCCTGCAAGACAAATACGTGGGCAAGCTGGCCCAAGCCCAGTTGGATCAAGCGCACTTACTGGTTATCAGCAAAACGGATCTCAATCCCGCCTTTAAGCTCAACAGGCTACAGCCCAGCATTTCATGCGATGATCCGGCATTGGTCGCCACGGTACTTGGGTGGCAGCAGTCGACGCAACCAGCGGCACCCCTACCCCAAACGGTCCAATTTGGCGCTCATACCTGGCAGCAGCAACAGGACCTGCCCTTAGCAGTGCTGAGGCGGTTTTTGCGCGAGATGAGTGACCAAGTGCATCGCGCCAAAGGCTGGGTGAAGACTGACGCCGGTTACTATCAAGTGAGTGCGGTGGGCAAGGAGCTGTCCCTAGAGGCGGTCACCAGCCTGCCCCCAGGCGCTCAGCTTGGTTTGGTCTTTATCTATCGGCTGGACTCGGACGCACACACCGGTGGCTTCGCTCCGGACCAAATCACCATGACTTTGTCTGGATAGGTTTTGCAGGGGTTATAGGGGTCAAAGGTGCGAGTTTGCCCCAGCATGGGCATACCAATATAGCCTCGAAGATTGAGTACACCATCGAGAACAGAGACATGGGATTTGTACCAAGCCCCAGACCGCGGGTCGTATATACGCCCGCGCCAGCGGTCGCCTTGTTTGCGCAAGTTATCTGAAATCTCGAGGCCCAATAATGGCCGCTGGCGCAATTCCGGCTGGGGGTTTTCCACATCCCGCAACGGCGCGTCCAAACTCCAGCTCACCAGTTCGCCTTTAACCAATGATGGATTCAAAATGCCGGCGGCGAACAATTGGGCCTGGCCGTCTTGGACTCGTACATAAAGCAGCGAATCCCAGGATTGCCACCAGCCCTCAATGTCTTCGGCCCAAGCTGGCCCTGCATAAAAACCAGATAACGTGACGCCGATCCATACCGCTATACCCTTCAAAGGGCGGGGGCATCTCAAGCCAACATAGCGGCGCGGGTTCACCGTAGCAGCTCCGGATAGGTTAAGGGCAAAGCGGCTTGCTCAAAGGCGGAGCCCAGCCGCAGCAAGGTTTCCTCGCCCAGTTGGGCACCGATCAGCTGAAACGAACCCGGTGGACCGCCATCTGGCCCAGCCATCGGCAACGTCAGGGTCGGATGACCGGAGTAGTCGTATGGCGCAGTAAACAGCAGAAAGTCGGCCTGATCTGGGGCTGACGGCGCACCGGCCTCCATATCCGCCGCGGACGGTGTGGCCAGGGGCATACAGGGCGCAATGATGGCATCAACACCGTTCAGCACCCCTGACAGCTGCTGAGCAAAGCTAGCCCGCAACGTTTGCAGGGCCTGATAATCCTGAACGGAGGTACGCAGACCTAATTCGATCAGGCCCTTCAGCACCGGGCCGTACAGCTCCTGCTGTTGGGGATAATAGTCAGCATGGGCCTGTGCACATTCCACGCCGCAACTGACGCCCCAAGCCTCAGCCAGAATGCTGGCGCTGGACGGCACTTCTACCTCAATGATCTGAGCACCCAGCTCGGCAAATTGCCTGATGGCCTGGCGCGTGACTTCCACCACGGATGGATCTACCCCGTCACTGACATACGACCAATCAATGCCGATGCGCACACCCACTAAGGGTGCCGGTCCGTCGTCAGGCGTACACAGGGCCTGCAGGTAATTGGGTACCGGCGCATCAATCGTGTTGGGATCTTGGGGGTCATGGCCCGCCAGCACACAGAGCAGGCGCGCTGCGTCTTCAACACTGCGGGTCATGGGGCCCAGGTGATCCAAACTGTTCGCCAGCGGGAAAGCGCCATGCAAACTGACGCGCCCGTAAGTGGGCTTGAGGCCCACCAAGCCACAGCTGGCCGACGGAAAACGAATACTGCCGCCTGTGTCAGAGCCGATGGCGGCAAAAACCAAACCTGCCGCCACCGCCACTCCAGAACCTGACGAGGACACGCCGCTCCACAACTTCTTATCCCATGGATTCACCGGCGCCGTGATCTCGGGATGGTGAGCGCCAAAGGCACCCTCTGTAAGCTGGGTTTTGCCCAGTAACACGGCGCCCGCCTGGCGCAGCCGGGTGACTACCGTGGCATCAAACTGCGGGCAAAAATCCGCCATGACCCGAGTACCGGAAGCGGTGGGCACACCTTGGGTGAACAGCAGATCTTTGATGCCAATGGGCACGCCATGAAGCAGACCCAAGGGTTCACCGGAGGCGCGCTGTTCATCCAAGCGTCGCGCCGCAGCCAGAGCATCGTCCTCTAGCAAACGCGCAAACCCATGCGTTTGGTCTGATAGCGCATGGGCCCGAGCCAATGACGCTTGGGTCAATTCCAGCGCACTGGCCTGACCGCTCTTCAAGCGCTGGCATGCTTGGGACAGGGTAAGCCACTGCCAATCTAGCTGGGTCATGTTTTCGTCCTCAACGATGGCACCGCTTGGGCATGATCGACGCCACCCAATGCGGCGCTCTCAGCGGATTTGATCGAACGCCATAGCCCAATAGTCATGGTCGCGGTGACCAGATACAAGGGCACCGATGCCAAGGTGACCGCTGACTGCAGTGGCTTAAGGCCGCCCATGTAGACCAGCGTAATGGGCAATAGCCCCAGCAAAAAGGCCCAAAATACCCGATGCAGTCGATGTGGATGCTCCTGAGGAGCTAGGGATCGCGTAGCCGAAGCGGCCAGGGTATAGGAAGCGGAATCGTAGCTGGTGGCCGCAAAAATAACGCATACAACAGTAAACACAGCGATGACGATCTTGGATAAGGGCAGGGTTCCTAGTACCGCGACAATGGCCGCGGGTGCACCCGCCGTGTTGAGGATATCGATCACGTCGATCAGATCATTCATCTCTAGGAACAAGGCGTAATTACCCAGAATCGCGAAAAACGCGGTGCACCCCAAGGTTCCGTAACCAATGCCGCCTAGAATCAACTCCCGCAGAGTTCGGCCTCGAGAAATCTTGGTGATAAAGACCCCCATGTAGGGCCCCAGTGCTAGCCACCAAGCCCAATAGAACACGGTCCAGTCGGCAACGAAGGTACTGGAATCTGAAGCATCGGTATAAGTACTCATGCGCACGAAATTCTGCAGCATGTGGCCGACGCTCTCGAACCCCAGTTCAACCATGAACAGCGTGGGACCGGCAATAAGCACAAAGGCCAGCAGCGATAGGGCGAGGAAGACGTTGATATCACTGAGCCGCTTGATCCCCTTTTCGAGGCCGATCCAAACGCTGCCAGCAAAAATGCAGGTCACTACCAAAATGACCACCACGTCTAGGGCGAAGCCCATGGATTGGCGATCAACGCCGAGCAGATGCGCCACACAGGCCCCGATCAAAGGCACAGCCAAACCAATACCCATACTGCAGGCGCCCACCAAACCCACTACAAAAAGTAGATCAATGCTGCGCCCCAATGGCCCTCGAGCATAGCGGCCGAGCACTGGCTCACAGGCATCGCTGAGTCGCAACGACCGAGCGCCCCGAACGTAATAGCTGTAGGCGATGGCCACGCCGGGCAGCACGTATAACGACCACCCCATCATGCCCCAATGGAAAATGGGATAACTCACGGACCACATCATGGCCTCGGCGGAAGCGGGCTGGACACCGTAGGGCGGTGTTTGAAAATAAAAAGCCCACTCCACCACACCCCAGTAAAGAACACTGGTACCGATACCGCCACAAAACAACATGGCGGCCCAGCTTAAGGTAGAAAAATCCGGGGCTTGGTTTCCAAGGCGTATATCGCCATGACGGCTGAAGGCCAGATAGAGCAAAAACGCGAAAGTGAGGGATGCACCGGCCACATACATCACACCAAAGTTCTGGGTCAGGTAATCAAAAGCCCGCCCAAGCACAACCCCGCCCTGTTCGGGATAGAGAGCCAGCGGCACGCATAACGAAACAATTCCGCCTACGCTGCCAAAAAAAATCAATCGATCTAAACCCTCTCCCCAACCTCGGTTTGAAGACTGCATACAGCTCCGTGCTCGACTAACGAGCTATCTACCCTAGAGCACCATGAGGCAATTGCAAGGCGAGTACCTAAGACCACAGCAAAAGTGCCTACCAAACCAAGGCAATCCATCCGTTAGTCTTTCAGGGCTGGGTTAGGCTATATTTTCCTCTCACCTACCAGAAGAGAGTTCCCATTGAACAACCCCGGTAACGAAATTTATCTGCCCCGTGAGGGACACAGCATCTTTTGCCGACAGTGGCTGTGCAGTGATCCCGCCAAGGCTAGAGCGAATATTTTGCTGGCTCATGGCATGGGTGAACACAGCGCTCGCTACGGTGACCTGGCAGGGGCACTCACCGAGGCCGGGTTTAATCTGTTAGCGCCGGATCTGCGCGGCCATGGTCAAAGTCTGCCGCCGTTATATGAGCTGGGTGATATGGGGCATCAGGGCTGGGACGAGACTCTTAAGGATCTCGCGTTCTTAGAGCAGTGGATGACCCAACAGTATCAGCGCCCTGCAATTTTGATGGGTCATAGCATGGGGGCCATGCTGTCTCAGCAGTACGCCTATGTGCATGGCCAACGCTTGCATGCATTGATCCTGAGTGGCTCCCCCGGAGTGGTGCCTAAATCCCGCGCCATGATCGGAGCCGCCATCACGCGCTTCGATAGCTGGCGCCTGACACCGGCGTCCCCCAGCCCACTTATTGGCAAGGCGTTATTTGCCAACAACAACAAACAATTTGAGGCCAGCGGCGATGGCGACGGCGGCTTTGCCTGGCTCAGCCGGGACCGAGAACAGGTTGCCGCCTACCGGGCAGACCCGCTGTGCGGCGCCACTCTTACCGCTGGCGGTTTGGCTGCCATGTTCGCTTCCCAGCTGCAAAGCATGAATGTGCGCGCCATTCAGCGGATTAATAAAAACATGGCGATCTATTTGTTCGCAGGAACCCACGATCCAATCAATAACAAAGGCAAGGGATTGCTGGAACTAGAGCGTCGCTATCGCAAGGCAGGCCTGAAGACCCAATTGCGACTGTATCCTCAGGGTCGCCACGAAATGCTCAACGAGCTAAACCGGGCGGAGGTGATCGAAGATTTACTAACCTGGCTGACCGAGCAAGCCAATGTCTGATGCCTCACAAACCCACGTAACCCCGCCTCTTTGGCAAGACGCCCTAACGCTATGCCGTGACCTTCAGCGAGGCAGCATCACCGCCCAAGAGCTCATGGCCAACGTCTATGCTCGCATCGATGCGCTCAACCCCCAGCTCAATGCCGTGGTAGCGCTGCTGCCCCAAGACCAAGCCATGGCCTTGGCCGCGGCTGCAGATGCCTTACCCGCTGAGCAGCGTGGACCACTGCATGGCTTGCCCATGGCGCCCAAGGACGCATTAGCGGTTTCGGGATTTGCCACCACATGGGGTTTTGCAGGCTTTGCAAACCAAGTGGAATCCGACGATGAGGAGTTGGTCGCCAGACTGCGCCGGGCTGGCGCGCTGTTTATTGGCCATTCCAACATGCCTGAGTTTGGCCTGGGTTCTCATACGTTCAACGAGCTGTATGGACATACCCTCAATCCCTATAACTTAAGCAAAACTCCCGGCGGCAGCAGTGGTGGCGCCGCAGTGGCGCTGGCGGCGGATCTGCTGCCCTTGGCAGACGGCAGCGATTTAGGGGGTTCTTTGCGCAACCCCGCCAGTTTTTGCAACGTCGTTGGATTTCGTCCTTCCATAGGACGAATGCCCTTTAACCGCGGTTTTGGGTGGTATGGCCGCATGGTGACAACCGGGCCCATGGCAAAGACTGTGCCGGATGCTGCGCTGCTGTTTTCGGTTATGGCGGGGCCCGATGCCGGCGATCCGCTAACGCTGCCTGATCCGGGCACAACGTTTTTGGACGCCCTGGAACCCATGACCGCCACAGAAATCCAAGATCTGCGCATCGCGGTGAGCACGGATTTGGGCGGCCTGGCCATCGCACCGCCGGTGGCTGAGATCATCACTCAAGCGGCTGCAACCATGGCAGATCTTGGGGCCACGGTCGTGAACGACCACCCAAATCTGGATGGCGCCATGGACGTATTCCAAGTTCAACGCGCGGCGGGTCTGCGTTTGCTCGCCATGCGTTTGCAGTCCCTTGATCCCAACTGGCGCAACGCAATCAAAGATACGGCGCGCTGGAATATCGAAAAGGGACTGGCGCTGACTGCCGACGACCTGATGCAGGCAGAATTGGCGCGCTCGCAGATTTATCGTCGGGTGGCGGAATTTTTTCAGCACCACGATGCGCTGATTTTGCCTGCGGCCCAAGTGCCTCCCTTCGATGCAAATCTGGATTGGGTGCACGAAATCAACGGCGTCACCATGCCGACCTACATCGACTGGATGGCGGTGTGCTGCATGCTGTCCGTCACCGGCCTGCCTTGCATCAGCGTGCCCGGAGGATTTACCGACGACGGCTTACCCGTGGGCGTGCAAATCGTGGGTAAGCCACGAGGTGACTTGGCGCTACTGCGAATCGCCAGCGCTTTCGAGCAAGCAACCGGCCATGGCCAGCGCCGTCCCGATCTATCCCAGCTCCCTTGACCCAAATGCACGCGCAAAAGCTGATGCTGATCATGGCTCACCCGGACGACGCCGAGTTTTGCGCTGGTGGCTTCATGACGCTTTGGCGCCAAGCCGGGCATTTGATCAAAATTCTATGTCTGACCAATGGCAATGCGGGTCACCAAACGCTGACGCCCCGGGCGTTGCAAAAGCGCAGACAGGAAGAAGCCCAAAAAGCCGCCGCTAGGCTGGATGCTGAGCTAGACATCTGGCCCGTGGACGATGGCCGCCTAGAGCCCACCGTTGCCCATCGCGAGGCGTTGATTGGCGCCATTCGAGACTATCAACCCCAGATCATCGTCACGCATCGCACCGCGGACTATCACCCTGACCACCGCGCCGCAGCGCAATTGGTCAAGGACAGTGCTTATCTGCTGCAGGTGCCCAGCATCGCGCCGGAGCATGCGCCACTTACGCAGCTACCCGGGATTTTGTTGGCTTACGATGGCTTTGATGAACCCAGACCTTTTCGCTTTGATTGGGTCATTGATACCGCAACCGTACAAGACCAGGTGATTGATCTACTGGATTGTCACGCCAGCCAGGTATACGAATGGCTGCCGTCACTGGCCGGGGTCAAGGTCTCGCCGGGGGATAAAACCTGGTTGCGCGCCTTTTATCAGCCCAAGCCGCGCCGAATTGCGCAAACCAGCGCAACTAAAGACTCCCATGGGCGCCCCTTGGAATATGCGGAAGCCTTCGAAGTTTCTCGCTATGGCGGCAAACTCAGCGAGACGCTGAAAAATCGCTTTGGCACCTGAGTGGCCCTTGCTATCCACCGCCAAGCCATCGAACATGCCTTCGCTGTTATATGAGACTTCCCATGAACGATTCCAACTATTCCGAGCCTTCCCAACCTCAATCAGGCCCAAATCTGCCCAAGCTTTACTCTCTTAACGGCATTGGCTTTGCGACGTTTTTCGGCTCCCTGCTGGCTGGTTTTTTTCTGCTGGCGGCTAACTACCATGCTCTGGGCATGAAAAAGCCAGCGTTAGCGGTAATCGGCGCTGGCTTGGTCGCTTTTTGCCTGTACTTTGTCGTCGTGATGAATCTGATTGGCCCTGCCAGCATGGGCCCAGCGGTGACCCAGGACGGCACCATGACCATCGACATGACCACGGCTATTTTTTCCAATGTGGGCCAGGTGCTGTTCTTGCTGCTGGTGACGCACTTGCTGCAAGGCAACATGCTGACAACGTTTCGGGACGAATTGGGGGGTCAATTTCATTCCGTCACCCGCAGTATTTTCTTGGGCTTTGTGGCCTACCTGGGATTAGCCAGCGTGTGCCTGATCATCCTCTCGGTTTTGGGCCTGATGCCGCTGAGCGCAGACCCGAACCTGGCAGCTTGAGACGCCGCATTTAACTCGGCGCTAGCGTCTCGGTAGCCGCAACTTAGCCAGACCGCGGTTTACGCCAGGTTTCTAGAAAATCTTCGGTGGAATTCACCTTGGGATAGTCCCTATCCGGCACCGGTTGTTGCAAAAACGCGCACAGGGGTTCCCATCCGTCACCGGGTCGATAGACCAGCAACTGGTCCGCGGGCACTGTGTCGATCACTTCTTGGTTGTGACGTTCGTAGCACCCAATGACGTAATCTCGATCATCCATTCGATCGTCGAAAATACCGCCCCAGATCACTTCGTGACCCATCATCGCGCGTTCGATCATTTCTTCGTCGCCCCGACGTTGACCTTCGGCCAGTGACTTAGAGGACAAATTCCAGATTGTGTTCACCACGCTGGTGTACCACTGCTGTGAATCTCGAAGGGTCAAAATCACTTTGGCTTCAGGGTATTGCGCCAGCAGCTCTCGCCAAAAGTTGGCGCTAGGCCAATCCACGGTCGCTCGATAACCGGAATACAGTGCCGGCCAATCCATGGGTTCGCCCCGGGCAGCCCTGCGCCACTGATCTACATGGCCTTCATTGAGCATGACTTCCATCATGTGATAGCACTTGTCATAGCCCAGGGCTTCCAAAGCAAATTTTAATGACAAGGTTCCAGTACGCCCAAAACCTGCGCCAATTACCTCTATGGTCACTCCAACCTCCCTAGTTGCTTGTGTGTGATTTCTATCGTTTACCGTTGCTTTTGCGGCTGATGTTTTGTGGACAGCTTTTTGTAAGCCAGCATTCTGGCCCATGCTGCCCAACGCTCATGCACCGAATACCCGGCATCGGTTGAGCCCTCTGGGTTTTAGCCCTTCAAGCGATATACCTGATGAGCGGTATCAAGGAACAATGCGTCCTGCTCGCTAGCAGAAAAACCCTTGGCCAGCTTTTTAAAGGCGTTCCACAAAACATGGTAGGAGCAACTTTGCCGGTCCACCGGAAAGTTACTCTCGAACATGCAGCGTTCAGCCCCAAATTGCTCGATGGCCCATAAATGATAAGGCCCGGTCTGTTCCACCAGTTCATCCGAGGTAGCCGGCGTATCCCGGCGATGCCAGCGAAAACCGTTGATCGGCATGGCGATGCCGCCCAGCTTGACGTGTACGTTGGGACATTGGGCCAGAGCCTTAAAATCCTGTTGCCACTGAGCATAGATGGCCTGGCGCTGATCTCGATAGGGACCAATGCCCAGGGGGCCACAAAAGTGGTCGACAATGATTGTGAGTCCGGGGAAGTCCTGGGCCAACTCTGTCAGCTCTGGCAACTGTGGGTGATAGGCCCACGCATCAAAGCTCAAGCCTCTTTGTTCCAGTTGCGCGATACCCCGACGAAACTGCTCATCTTGGAGCAGGTGCTGTGGCGGCTCGGTATGGGAATTGCGAACTTCGTCGCTCGGGTCCCATCCAGCGGCATGACGAATACCGCGAAAGCGCGGTGATAACGTCATATGCGAATCCAGAATCTCACCCACCGCATCGCCCAGGGACAGGTCTGCAAAACTGACGATGCCTGCACAGGCTCGAGCCGGCCCGTAATTACCCGATGCGGACATCGCAGCAATACCGTTAACAAATTCGGTTTCGCCTAAGGGCGCAGCAGCAGCAGGCCCTTCGGCTCGGTACATGGCATTGCATTCCATAAAGACAGTGCTCACCACGTTGTGGCCGTCACCGATATCTGCCAGCAATTCGGCTAATAGATACGGATTGTGTTCGTCATCCCACAAATGATGATGGGGATCGCAAATAGGTCGATCCGGGTCAAGGATGGGTTCTCGAACCTGGGCCAGCCAGGCGTCTTGTTTGCGCTTATCGACCATCAGTACACCACCACAGAGCGAATGCTCTCTCCTGCATGCATAAGTTCGAAGCCCTGATTAATGTCCTCTAGTGCTAACTGGTGGGTAATCAAATCGTCGATATTAATCTTGCCTTCCATATACCAATCAACGATTTGCGGTACGTCGGTTCGGCCTTTCGCACCACCAAAGGCCGTGCCTTTCCATACCCGCCCTGTCACCAACTGAAACGGGCGGGTGGCAATTTCTTGGCCCGCCCCGGCCACACCAATGATGATGCTCTGGCCCCAGCCTTTGTGACAGCATTCCAGGGCCTGGCGCATGACTTGGGTGTTGCCAATACACTCGAAAGAGTAATCCACCCCGCCGTCGGTCAGATCCACGATGGCGGCAACCACATCATCCACATCGTTGGGATTAATAAAATCGGTCATACCGAAGGTTGTGGCTAACTCTTTACGATCATTGTTCAGATCGATACCAATGATGCGCTGAGCGCCAGCCATGCCAGCGCCCTGAATCACGTTCAGACCGATACCACCCAAACCGAACACGGCCACGTTGGCACCGGGTTCCACCTGGGCCGTATTGAGCACCGCGCCAAGTCCGGTGGTCACCCCACAACCGATGTAGCAGACCTTGTCAAAGGGGGCATCTGCGCGAATTTTGGCTAACGCGATTTCTGGCACAACGGTGAAATTGGCAAAAGTCGAGGTACCCATATAGTGATAGATCGGTTCGCCACCGAGAGAAAAGCGCGAGGTCCCGTCAGGCATGATGCCTTGGCCTTGTGTTTCACGAATGGCGCCACACAAGTTGGTTTTGCCGGACAAACAGAATTTGCATTGGCGGCATTCGGGTGTGTACAGGGGTATGACGTGATCCCCAGGCGCTAACGAAGTGACGCCCGGACCTACCTCCCGGACCACGCCGGCACCTTCGTGTCCTAAGATGGACGGAAAGATCCCTTCTGGGTCGCCGCCGGACAGGGTGAACGCATCGGTATGACAAATACCCGTAGCCATAATCTCGACCAGCACTTCCCCAGTTTTGGGGCCCTGTAACTGCACAGTTTCAATACTCAGGGGTTGTCCCGCCCCAAACGCAATTGCCGCTTTTACATCCATTTGACTACCCCCTCCTCTAGGTTGGCCCACGGCCAGTGTAGCACCCTAAAACTCCTTGCAGGTTGCCTCTGCTCACGCCGAGAAAAAAACGGCGCTTGCTGGGTGGGGGCTGCTAAACTCGGCTTATGCCTTTTTCCAACACGTTATCTGGCGACGCCCCGGCGAACCTTGTCGCCATATTCCGCTCACACACCATTGGACTATTGTCCGATAGGTGGCGCCTATGCGTCTGACCCGAAGACTGCTTTGGGGACTGAGTCGGTGGCGCTTGCTCTTTCCCTTGACCTCGGAGCTCAAAGGTTATTCCCGAGATGACTTGGGCCGGGACTCTGTCGCGGGCCTAGTGGTGGGCATGGTCACCGTGCCCCAGGCAGTGGCCTACGCCTACCTGGCAGGACTGCCACCTCAGGCCGGTCTGTATGCTTGCTTGCTGCCCATGCTGATCTACGCCTTGATGGGCAGCTCTCGACATTTGGTGGTGGGACCCGTTGCCGTTGCCGCATTGCTGGTGGCGGCTGCCATTGCCGAGCATTCGGCAAACTACGACAACGCGCATTGGCTGATTGCCAGTGTCCTGTGCGTTCAAGTTGGCCTGCTGCTGTTTGCCTTGCGAGCCTCCGGCATGGGCGGCCTCGTTAACCTACTCAGCCATCCGGTCATTACTGGATTCGTCAATGCGGCGGCGTTGTTGATCATCATTTCCCAACTTCCTGCCATGACCGGCATTCCAGTCGATCAATCCGGCAGTCCGCTGCTACAGCTAGCGCATCTGCTGGATTCAATCGGTCAGGTTAATTGGCTGGCCCTGGCGATTGGCACCGCGGCACTGGCCTTTTTGCTGGGATCTCGTTTCATGATCGCCAGGGTACTGACGCTGGTTGGATTGGCTCAACAAGACCACCCGCTGACCAAAACCGGCCCCCTGTGGGCTGCTCTGTTGGGTATAGGAATCGTCGCTCACTTTGGCTTGGCCAGTTCCATGGACACCGTGGGATTGGTGCCCAGTGGTCTGCCTAGTCTGACCTGGCCAATCCTTGATACTGGCCTGTGGCTGGATTTACTGCCCTCCGCAGCCGTCATCACGGTCGTGACCTACATCGAAAGCTATTCCATTGGCGCCACCCTCGCAGCAAAAGAACGCTATCAGCTGCGCCCAAACCAAGAGCTTATCGCTCTGGGCGCCGCCAACTTGGGTGCAGGTTTGAGCGGCGCATATCCAGTGGCAGGCTCTTTTTCCCGCTCTGGCGTCAACTACGCGGCGGGGGCCCGTACGCCGATCAGCTCCATCGTCTGCGCAGGCGTAATCATTGTTACGCTGCTGTTTGCTACCCAAGCCTTTGTCAATTTACCCAACGCGGTGCTGGCAGCCATCGTCATGGTTTCGGTGCTGAATCTGGTGGATTTGCAAACCTGGCGCCGCAACTGGCGGATTTTTCGACAGGACTGCTGGACGGAATGGGGTACGGCCCTCGGCGTCATTATTCTTGGGGTTGAGATGGGATTGATGCTGGGCGTGGCGCTATCCATCGCATTCTTTTTGCGCACATCCAGCAAGCCCGTCATTACGCAAATTGGACGGCTGGGCGACAGCCAGCAGTTTCGTTCGGCCAAACGCTATGCCGTCACCTTGCATCCGCAGATTCTGGCGTTGCGGGTGGATGAGAACATTTTTTTCGCCAATGCCGGGCAAATTGAGGAGCGCATCGTCGGCCGCGCGTTAAGGCGCGGAAGCACTACCGACGTGCTGCTGGCCTGTGGCTCGGTGAATCTCATCGACAGCACTGGACTGACCATGCTCAAGCGCGTTAGCCAGACCTTGGCGGATGCGGGCATTCGCTTCAGCCTCAGTGAAATCAAAGGCCCGGTGTTGCAGCAGTTACAACCAACCGATCTGGCCAGCAGCATCAGTGGGCAGATTTTCTTCAGCAATGATGAAGCGATGCAGGCACTCATCGGCAATGCTGGGTCAGGGCAGCCATGACGATTCTCGATCGCTATCTGACCCGCAAATGCCTAGGAGGCATCACCTTAGTCATCGCTGGGTTAGCAGGCCTAACCTTGTCCTTTGCTCTGATCGACGAGCTGAATAAAGGCCACGCCAATTACGGCTTTACCGAGGCGCTGGAATTTTTGCTGCTAACCATGCCCAGGCGCATCGAAGAATTGATGTCCTATGGCATCTTCATTGGTCTGTTGCTGGTGCTTGGCAATATGGCGGAAAGCGGAGAGTTGACTGCCATTCGCGCGGCCGGGATTTCACCTTGGCGCATCAGCGCCGCATTGCTGCCCACATTGCTTTTATTCTTCGTCATCAATCTCGGGCTCAGTGAATGGGTATCTCCCGCTGGCGAGCGCACCGCTAAACAACACAAACAACAGGTCATTCTGGGTTTAGGAGATCAGCCGCTTCCAGCCATGGCCTCTACCACACCCAAGGAGGGGGTTTGGCTGCACCGAACCCTGGATGCCGGCCGAGAGTACGCGCACATCAGTGGCGTCGATGCCCAGGGACGCCTTACCGGCCTACTGCTTTATCGCGTGGACGAAGCAAACCGTTTGACGCAAACCCTATTTGCCGACAATGGCCAGTACGACGCCAGCGCAGGGCAATGGCAGCTTGCCGAGGTGAGCATTACCACGCTAACGGCCAATGGCAGCAGTGCCGAAAAACTGCCTTCCATGATCTGGCAGAACTCCATCAGCCCGGAACAGCTGGCCAGTGAGGCCTATGCGGATCCACGCAAAATGACCTTGAGCCAAATTCAGCGCCACTTGTCTTTTGACAACAAGCCCAAAGCTGCCCAACTACCCTACGAGCTGAAGTTTTGGGGCAAGATCCTCACACCACTGACCTACTTGAGCATGGGCTTGATGGCGCTTGCGGTGGTCATTGGTCCACTGCGCCAAACCAGTATGGGCCAGCGCCTGACCATTGGCCTGTTTATTGGCTTAAGCTTCAAGTACCTGCAGGATTTGTTTGCACCCATGGCCGTGGTTTTCAGCGTACCCACGGTGTTAGCGGTGATGATTCCTGCATTGATTTATTTGGCGGTGGCTTACCGCATGATCTTGCGCAATGCCTGATAGTGGAAAACGCCTAATCTTTGCAAGGGCTTGGGGCCAAGCCGCCAATCAATCATCCTGGCAAATTTGTCGGGACAGTTCTGCCACTTGCAGCTCCCCTGCTCGAGTTTGACCGCCCATCTGCATAAAACGCCGCATGTTGGTTTGCGCCGATTCGGTGCGCAGCAAACGCTGAAACAGATAGGCCTCTTCCTGCAGCCCTTGCTGCAGCGGCAATTCCGAGGCGGTTACCGAAGCCTTGGCCAAGCGCACCGCTTCTACCGGAAAACTCGCGATTCGCTCAGCTAGTGCGGCAACTTTGGCGTCGATATCTGCGGCTGCGTAAATGCGGTTCAAGTATCCCCATCGCTCCGCGGTTTCGGCATCTAAATCGTCGGCCCCAAGCACAATTTCCATAGCCCGGCCCCGACCCACCAGCCGCGGCAAGCGCTGAGTGCCGGTACCGCCGGGCAATATACCTAGAGGCACTTCCATCTGATTGATGATGGTTTTGCCCACCACGCCAAAGCGCATGTCCATGCTGGATGCAAACTCGCTGCCGCCACCACCGACGCGACCTTCAATTTGCGCGATGGTCACTTTGTTCATGGTGCGTACCCGCTCGCACATGATGTGAAAGTCGTTGAGCTCTAAACTGCGCTCGGCCTCGCCCTCGGTAGGGAACTCGAGGATGTTAGACACATCGTAATGGGCGATGAAAAAGTCAGGGTCTGCACTTTTGAAGACGATCACAGTTAGCCCATCGTCGTCTTTTAGCTCAGCCACCAAGCTGGCCATTTCCTGATACAGGGCTGGGGTAATAATGTTGATGGGCGGATTGTTGATTGCGACAGTGGCAATTCGGCCACTGACGGATACGTCAAGCAATTGATACTGGTAAGCCATGGTTTCCCCCTTTGCTGCTGGCGTGGTTACAGCTCCAACCTATACGCCCAGGCCAGCAAATTGCAATGACCGCGCAAGTGGGCCAGACATAGGAATTGTTGCAATCGGCAACGTCAGAGGTGGTTTTCGATGGGGCCCAGCGCTGCTGCTGGGGTGGCGGAACCCTTGGCGGCTCTGAGATAGCGCCGCCTTAGGTGTCGGACTTGATGATCAGGCGATGTCATCAATGCTGGAAATGATCTTACCGATGAGGCCATATTCTACGGACTCTTCGGCACTCATCCAGCAATCCCGAGAGGTGTCCTCGGTAACCCGCTCAACGCTTTGGCCTGTTCGCTCGGCGATAACGCCATTGATGCGTTCACGAGTTTTGAGAATTTCTTGGGCATGGATTTGGATATCTGTGGCATCGCCGCCAAAGCCGCCGGAAGGCTGATGGATCAAGAACCGGGTGTTGGGCAAGGCGTAGCGATTTTCTTTTTCAGCAGCCAGATAGATGTGGGTTGCGATACTGCCGACCCAGCCGGTACCAATAATACGCACCACAGGCTTTATGAACTGGATCATGTCGTAAATGGTATCGCCGCTTTCAACGTGGCCGCCGGGGGAACCGATGTAGAGAGTAATGGGGTCGTCGGATTCGTAGGCTAAGGCCAACAGCTTTTCAGCCGTGCGCCGAGCCACGTCTTGGTTGATTTCCCCGAATAAGGTCAGCGTTCGATTTTTGTGCAGCACGCTCTCCAGCATGTTGGATTGCTTGGCATTGTCTGCGTCTTTTTCGTCGTCTTTGTCTTTTTGCTGGATTTCTGCGTTATCAAACCGGGTCATCGGTGTCTCCATAGGTATGTCAGGTGGCCCGCTCATGGCTTGATCAGCCCAGCCTCGTGGCGCGTCCTGTGGCCTGCAACTTTAAGTCTGCGATCTTATCGATAGGTCCATCGCAGTGCTTTCTAGTCATTATCGAAGCGTTAGTGTAGCGTCTTTGACCTCTAGTTTGGGATGAGAGGAGAAAAATCAATGCCATTAGCACCAGAATATCAGGCGGTCTTTGATCAGCTCGCCGCTGCAGGGCCTATGCCCAGTCTGACCGACATCCCTTTGGCGGATGCGCGTGAGAGTTATCGCACGTCTCGGGCCGTTAACCCGGACTTGGCCGTGCATTCCATTGAAGACATCACCATTGCCGGACCGGCGGGCCAAATTCCACTGCGTATCTACCGCCCAGCTGGGGATGGTCCCTTTGGCACCCTGGTTTATTTTCACGGTGGCGGCTGGGTCATCGGCGATTTGGATACGTGCGATTCGGTCTGCCGAGAACTGGCCACATTAGCGAATCTAGTGGTGATATCCGTGGACTATCGGCTTTCTCCGGAACATGTGTTCCCAGCTGCGGTTGACGACAGTTATGCCGCACTGCAATGGGCTGCGGACCAGCAACAGCAGCTAAAGGGCAACGGCAAAATTGGCGTGGCGGGGGAAAGTGCTGGCGGCACGCTGGCGGCGGTTATGGCGCAAATGAGCCGAGACAACGATGGCCCCACCCTGGCTGCTCAAGGCCTGTTTTATCCAGTAGCCGACTGCACCATGGATCAGCCGTCCTGGTCACGCAACGGTGAGGGTTATCTGTTAGAGCGTTCCATCATGGAGTGGTTTTGGACAACCTATTGCCCGGATCCAGAACAGCGTAAAGATCCGCGTACCGCCCCGATTCGTGCAGAGAACCTTAGCAACTTGGCTCCGGCGTTGGTGGTAACGGCAGAATTCGATCCGCTGTGCGACGAAGGCGAAGCCTATGCCAAAGCGCTGGAAGCGGCGGGTAATTCGGTTCAAATGATGCACTGTGAGGGACTGGTCCATGACTTTTTTGGTACCGCTGCTGCGCTTCAATGTTCCCGGGCACCGTTTTTAGCGACGGTTGAGTACCTGAAAAAACACCTGAACTGAAACTGAAATAGAAATAGAAATAGACAGGAGCGAGCATGCTTTACGCTTTGATTTGCCACGATGTGGAAGACGGTTTTGAGCTGCGCAAGCAAACGCGGCCTGCGCACCTTGAGTTTCTTGCGCGGCATGATGTGCGGTTCGCCGGACCCATGCTCAGCGAAGATGAGGAAAAGCCCATCGGGTCTATCGTCGTCATCGACTGCGAGGACCTGAGCCAAGCCAAAGCCATCGCATCTCAAGACCCCTATAGCCAGGCTGGCCTGTTTCAAAGCGTCAGCGTCCACCCGTTCAAGCAAGTCCTGCCGGAGGCATCCTAATGCGCACGGTTATTGTGAGCGGCGTGGGCCCTATGGAGGGTCTGGGCGCGCAACTTTGCCTGCGCTTTGCTGGCATGGGACTCCATGTCCTGGCGGCAGGACGCACCCAAGCCAAGTTAGACGCCGTGGTTGATGCCATTGTCCAAGCCGGCGGCAGCGCCGAAGCCGTCGTCGCAGACGCCACGTCAGAATCCGCTACCGAGAAGTTGTTCAACAAAGCCGGGGATCAGCTGGCACTGGCCATTTACAACACCGGTAACAACACCCCCGGCAGAATCGCTGATATGAGCGCTGATTACTTTGAAAACAGCTGGCGCGTCTGCTGTTTTGGCGGCTTTTTATTCGGCCGGGCTGCCATTCAACGGTTTGGGAACAACGGCGGCACCTTGCTGTTCACCGGAGCCAGCGCCTCGCTGCGCGGCCGGGAAAACTTCGGTGCCTTCAACTCCTCCAAGGGCGCTCTGCGTAATCTCGCTCAGGCCATGGCTAAGGAATACGGGCGCGACGGCATTCATGTGGGTCATGTTGTGATCGATGGGCCCATTGGCGGTGAAAAAATCAAACTCGGGGTGCCCGAGTATGCGGCGAAACTCGGTGATGAGGGCATGATCAATATCGATGGCATCGTTGACGGCTATGTCTATCTGTATCAGCAGCCGCGGCAAGCTTGGACCTTTGAACTGGACGTGCGCACGTCGCTAGAAAAGTGGTAATACCTGGCCACTGAAGTTGAGCCAAAAAAAACGGGATACCCAAATCGGGCTCCCGTTTTTTGCATTGCGCAGCCCTATTCAGGCTGCCGACTTGCTAGTCGACTCTGGCAGCGGCGTATCCGGACAGAACCACCACACCATCTTGGTTAGTGGTTTCTACGTCAAGATTCACAATACCGTCGGTGACATCGACCACGGTGGCAGTGGAATTCAACGTATCACCAGGCCAAACCTGACTGGTGAAACGCACCCCATACTTGGTCAGGCGACCATCACCCACGTAGTTGGTCAGCATACGACCCGTCATGCCCATGGTTAGCATGCCGTGGGCAAATACCGACGGATAGCCAGCTATCTCCTTGGTGAACTTCTCGTCCGTGTGCACGGGGTTGTAGTCGCCAGAAGCTCCGGCGTACATCACGATTTGCGTACGGGACAGATCTTCCACCAGACACTCGGTGTAGGTGTCTCCGGCTTTTAAATTACTTGCTGAAAGTGCCATGTTCTCCCCCTATTGATCTACTGGACGTTCGGTGCGAACACCTACGCCTCGGGCAGTTATCGCCAATTCACCGTTTTGATCTCGGTATTCGGTAATGGTTTCACTAAACACCAGCTTGCCTGAACGCTTGCCTTCCTTTTCCCAGGTTTTGCCGGGTTTGACCTCAGCAGTGAGAACATCGCCCGGGCCAACATGCCGGTGATATTCAAAATGCTGTTCGGCGTGTAGGCCACCGCCTCCGCCACCACCACCGGATGATTCTTTCTTTTTAATACTGGTGGCTTCTTTACCTGAACCAAACCATTCTTGGCCGATCTTCGGGCGCAAAAAATAATCGGGGTCGAATTGCGCCGAAGACTGCGCAAAGGTTGGGGGCGCGATAACGCCACCGGCCTCGGTGCCTTTTGCGTAATCCGCGTCGTAATAAATCTGATTGTCGTCGGCGATTGACCGGGCAAACATCATGATATGACTGCCCTCCACCGGGAACTTATCTACAGCCATTTGACTCCCTCTTCCTTCTAAAATGGTTCCCGAGTATGTCCCAGAAACCAGTTCCGGGACAATAGCGGTCAAGAGGGTTGGGCCTAGCGGCCCTTAAATTCCGGGGTACGCTTTTCCAGAAACGCGCTGATGCCTTCGGCCTTGTCCTCGGTTTGCACTAAGGCACCCTGAGCGTACTTTTCGAACATCAAGGCGCCTGCCAGGCTCGCCTCCATGCCGAAGTGCACCATGGCCTTCATGGTGCGAGGCACGAAAGGCGCGAAGGAAGCTAGGTGCTCTGCCATGCGCTGCACTTCAGCGAGCAAATCTTCGCTGGCCACCAAGCGCGTGACCAAACCAATCTGCAGGGCGCGCTCGGCATCAATGGGCTCGCCCATGAGCATCATTTCCATGCCCCAGCCCCGGCCAACGATGCGAGGCAGTCGGGCGGTGGCGCCCCCACCGGGGATAATCCCCAGCTTGCCCTCGGGCGTAGCAAAACGAGATTGGGGGGTGGCCACGCGTAGATCACAGCCCAAGGCCACTTCAAGTCCACCGCCCATACAAATACCGTCGATGGCAGCAATGGTGGGCTTGGGCGTGCGCTCCAGCTTATCGGCCAACCCTTGCACGATAGGCTCCAGCGCCTTTTTAAAGTCTCTATCTACCACTTCAGACAGGTCTGAACCCGCCGCAAAAGCCTTGCCGCCAGCTCCGGTAATAGCGATAACACGGACATCGCCGTCGTAGGCGGCAATGTCCACAGCTGCAAGCAGGTCATCCAAGGTACCCAACGAAATTGCGTTGTGTTTCTCTGGACGATTAATGGTGATCAGCGCCAGCGGACCATTCACCGCGTACAAAATGTTGTCGAAAGTGGGCGCCTGATCGCTGCCAGTAGATGCATTGCTCATGATGGGAATACTCGTTTTGTGAACATAGGGTCAGCCGTGCATGATACTTGGCAAACGCCTGAACCTACACCGTCCAAAGATGAAACTCATAGCCGGGCTTGGATGCTAGGCTGGAAATGCAGGACAGCTGCGAGGCCACATGCATCAGCCAGACGACGGCTAGCGGTGGCGCTTTGTTGTTTTGGGTAACTGCTAGGAAAAAGAAAGCCGCCGGCCTGGAGAGAAAACCGGCGGCTTTCAGGATGATCTCTTACACTGCGAGGCTGGAACGCATCGGCGAACATCGAGCACGCGTAATGACTATCAAAAAAGCGTTCTAATCCGCTACCTAATCCAAAAAACGGATTTGCCCGCCCATTCGCTCGAGCCTCTAGAGATCCTGGAGAGAAACGTCACCTCGAGGCGACGCTGTCAGTATCAGCTAACGCGGTTTCCGCATCATTACCGAGCGGTGACATATTGTTTCTCGACCCGGCATCTTTGTCTACTGGATCAAATTTCTGCGCAGCGCTGGGGGCAATTCAGCGGCGATAACGACTGGGGCCTTAATCTTCCTCTGCAAATCTCAGCACAAACGCGGCGCCGCCTAAGCCTGAGGTTTCAACAGATATGTACCAACCGTGGGCCGCGCAAAGTTGCTGCACTACGGCTAAACCCAGGCCACTACCGCCCGTGTTGGTGTTGCGGGATGCTTCAAGACGATAAAAAGGCTGGAACACTCTTGCCCGCTCTTCGTTGGGAATACCCGGGCCATCGTCGCTAACCACCAGCCTGGTGGAAGTCAGAGACACTTCCACCCGGCTCGCATACTTCAAGCCATTGCCGACCAAGTTAGCCAGCACTCGAGAAAACGCGTTGGGCGCCAGCTCGACCGTCCAGTCCGGTTTCACCGAACAATGAAACCCTATCTCTTGATCAAATCCTTGTAAGACCTCTTCAACCAGATGGCCTAGAACCAGGGGGTGAGGTTCTTCTCGGGTTCCTTGGGCAAAGCGCAAGGCGTCACCAATCAGGGTGTCCATAGCCTCCAGGTTATTTTCAAAACGCTGCACCAGGTTGGCGTCCACCTCCGCCGGGAGTAACGCCAAGGCCAGCCGCATGCGGGTCAATGGGGTACGCAGGTCGTGGGAGATACCGGCCATCAACGTCGTACGGTTAGCCAGCACTAGGGAAATTTCTCGCGCCATAGTGTTGAAGTTACGGGCTAGAGACACCAGCTCTCGAGGGCCGGTCTCAGGCAAAGGCTCTATATCCGCAAGCCCACGAAACGCTTCTGCCTGCTTGGCCACCTGAACTAGGGGACGAGCAATTTTGCGCACGATCAACAACGAGGTCAGAAAAACGATACCCGCGCCCAGTCCAGCGATCACAATGGCCACATACAACAATTGGACGTCCCGCCGATCTGGCGAAAAGCCAATCTGCAGATTCTGATCCGCCATGGGCACATCCACCCAAATCAGGTCGTCGCCATCGTAAATGCTGACATCCATATCCAAGCGCTGGCGCAGCTTGTTCAGCAACAGTTCGGTAAAGGGAAGGTATCGGGTCAGCGGAGGCAGCGATTGCTCTGCCACGCTAATGATCAAGTCGTGGCTCTGGGCCAACTCCAGCTCAAAATACGGTCGCGCCTGAGGTGGCAACTCCACCCAGGTTTGGGCCGACAACACCAAAAGCGCCGCCTCATCATCCGCTGATCGCTCGGCAATGGGATCGATAATAAAGATGTTCAAAGCGATGGTAGACACCACCGCGATCAGCAACGAGCTGAATGCCAGCGTCAGCGTGGTTCTGCCAAGTAGGGACTTAGGTTTGAGAGATTCCGAGCGTCGAATTCTCTGTAGCAAATTCATCGGTGTTCGCGCTAGCTGTGGTTATAACGTTGGTCTAGCGGACTTTAGACGCATCAGCGGTCACGGGGCAAAACATATAGCCCTTGCCCCATATGGTTTTGATAAACGCTGGGTTTGACGGGTCTGTCTCTAGTTTGGAGCGCAATCGCGTTATGCGCACGTCGATGGATCGATCGAAGGGAGAGCGTTCAGCGCCGGTAAGCAAATCGAGAATGCGGTCGCGATGCAGGACCTTGTTGGGATGAGCGACCAATATGGCCAATAGGTCGAATTCGCCCGAGGTCAGCGCAATATCTTGGTCACCGCTGCGTAGTTGATGGGCCGCCAAATCTAACGTAAAGCTGCCGAAGGACACGGTGGTTGAAGGTTCTTCGGCGGCGCTGACTTTGCCCGTTCGTCGCAGCACGGCACGAATGCGAGCTAACAGTTCTCTGGGATTAAAGGGCTTGGGCAAATAGTCATCGGCACCCAACTCCAAGCCCACGATACGATCCACGTCATCGCCCTGAGCAGAGATGATGATGATGGGCAGATCACCGCGCTTTTTAAGTCGCTGGGCAATCGCCAGCCCATGCTCGCCAGGCAACATCAGATCAAGCACCAACAGATCGACTTCGTGCTCTGCTAAGTAGCGATCCAACTCTTCTCCGGATTGAACCGTATCCACCAACAAACCCTGTTGCTGCAAATAGGCCTGAATAAGTTCACAAATCTCAAGGTCATCATCCAGTACCAGAATACGTTCGGCGCTACTTTCTTGGGCTTCGGCCATGCTAGCGTTCCGATTGACGATCACTGGGAGTGGGGCTCTCTGCCGTTGACACACGCCGCACAGACCTGGACGTCTCTGCACCAGCGCTTTGTCGGCGCTGATCAAATCCAGCACCAAAACGAACCTTGGCGCGCACCACCCTGACGTTGTCACCAGGCGCTGTTGGCAAACCGGACTGGAGGCCCGATGCGCCTTGACCATTCACTGCATTGACGGCGGGATCGGGGAGGCTTCTTTCAGCAACAATCCTGGGCACTAAAGTCTCTTCGGTGGTCACAGTCGTGCCGTCCGCCAAAGTCCTGGTTACCGTTGTACGTATGACCAAGTTACGCGGCAAAGGCAGAGCTTCGCGGGAGTCTTCTGCCTGACCCTGGCTAGACGGCGATGCTGCAGCCATATCGGTGCGAGGCATCTGCCGGCCATAACCATGTCGGGTTTTGGCGCGCTGAATACGCACGGTCAGCGACGGTGCGCGATTTCCAGCGGTTGTCGGCTCGCTGGTTTGCCTGGCATTGCGCATACGCTTACGCACTTCTGCTAACAGATCTCGGCGCTGAACCGCATCTAAGCTAGGCCACCGCTGCAGCAGGCCGCCAATTTGCTGATCGGAATACTTGGCTAGGTCACTGGGTTTAATCGCTGAGTTTGTAGAATTCGCGACTTGCCTATCGGTTGGACTGACTGTATCGCCAGCGCTCTGCCCTGCAGCAGTATTTTCAAGCGTGTTCGTCGTCACATTCGAGGCTTTAGCAGCCTCAACTTCAAGGGCATAAATTGGCGCACTGCCCAAACTCGTTAGGCAAAGCATCCCCAGCGCCATCCTCCTAGGAAGCCGACTGCGGGTTAACAATAAATTGATATGCGGTGTCGCCATACTGCGAATGGTGCCTTGAGGTGGTCGGCGTGACAATGGTTCGACAGCGCATTATCGAACCCCGCTGTTTCCAATCCATGTCCCGCCTGTTTCAAAGTGTTACGCGAGCCAAATCATTTCGTCTCAGATGTTCTGTCAGGAGAATTTTTCGCAAATGTCGGGCACAAAAAAAGGCGACCACTGGGGCCGCCTTCTTTTTGCGCTTTTCAGACAGGTGATTAGACCGACTCGAACAAGCCAGCAGCGCCTTGGCCACCACCGATACACATGGTGACAACACCATATTTCTTGTTACGGCGCTTCAGCTCTCGCAGGATGGATCCTGTTTGACGAGATCCGGTCATACCAAATGGGTGACCAATGGAGATGCTGCCGCCCAGTACGTTGTACTTCTCGTTATCGATGCCCAAGGCGTCTCGAGAGTACAGGCACTGAGAAGCGAAGGCTTCGTTCAGTTCCCACAGGTCGATGTCATCAAGAGCCAGACCCGCATTTTTCAGCAGTCGCGGAATAGCGAACACCGGACCAATACCCATTTCATCGGGCTCACAACCAGCCACGGTGAAACCCCGGTAGATGCCCATAGGGGTCAGACCCAGCTGAGCCGCACGATCTGCACTCATCAGCAATGTCATGGACGCACCGTCAGACAATTGTGATGCGTTACCTGCAGTCACTGAACCATCTTCTTCGAAGGCAGGTGGCAGTGAAGCCAGACCTTCAAGAGTGGTTTGTGGGCGGTTGCACTCGTCTTTGTCTACCCATACTTCTTCGTGGGTTTCTTCACCGGTTTCTTTGTTCACTTTGAGCATGGTGGCTTTCATGCCAACAATTTCTTCAGCAATGGAACCCGCTTCTACCGCAGCCTGATAACGCTGCTGGCTTTGCAGTGCGTATTCATCTTGAGCTTCGCGAGTTACTTGGTAACGGCGCGCTACAACTTCAGCGGTATTACCCATAGCCATGAAGATCTCAGGCTTCTCGTCCAGCAGGCGCTGGTTTTGCTTGGCTTTGCCAGGCTCTTGGCGAGTACGCATAGAAATGCTGTCTACACCACCAGCCATGGCTACTTCAGTTTGGCCAGAGGCAATCTGGTTAGCCGCCAAAGCGATGGACTGCAGGCCAGAAGAGCAAAACCGGTTAATGGTAACGCCAGCCGCAGTGATCGGCAGCTTTGACAGAACCACGGCTAAACGAGCCAGGTTTCCATCTTGCTCACCAACATGGCTAGCAGCACCTACATAAACGTCTTCTACTTCGTCGGCACCCATTTGTGGGTTGCGATCGAGCAGTGAATCTATGCAGTGGGCCAGAAGGTCATCAGAACGAGTCAGGTTAAAGCTGCCGCGAAAGGCTTTTGTTAGGCCAGTTCGGACGCTATCGACAATTACAACATCGCGCATCGTTTATTCCTCTTTTACTTAAAAGCAGTTGTTTAAGGTCAGCAGCTTACGCCGCTGGCGGTTTTGAACTAAGGCTGCAGCGACATGTCTCTGCAGCCGCATCAGACCCCCATCGATGCTTCTAACGCGCAACCGGTGGGCTGCACTATCGTCGACTGGCTGATTAACAGACTAGTGAAGTTTGCAAAGCACTGATTGCTCAGCACCCAGATCCGATGACCCGCGCTCTCCCTAACTAGACTTGGTCCTTCCTAGTTCCCAAGGCTGATGTTAAACAGAACGCCGGACCAGTGCCACCGTGGTTTGTCACCCGACAACACCGCCAAGCCACCCTTCTCAAGCTCGCTTCCTAGGCTTGCCAAGGCTGTTGATTAGGCTAAGGTCAGTCTTCCACCAACGGAGACTTACCCATGACATTCCACGAACTCACCATGACCGACGCCTCGGGCAACGATATCAACTTCAGTCAATTTTCCGGCCAGACCTGCCTGATCGTTAACGTCGCCAGCCGCTGAGGCCTTACCAATCAGTACGCCGGGTTGCGTACTCTGC